>JBJMVX010000192.1:0-16554 GCA_045810445.1 Massilia sp. | reverse complement strand
GGCAGTCCATGTACATCTTCAAGCAGCCCGGCATTGGCGGCGAAGTGGGCTGGCACCAGGATGCGACCTTTTTCGAAACAACGCCCATCACGGTGACCACCTTCTGGTTTGCGCTGGAAGACGCGACCCTGGACAACGGCTGCCTGTGGGTGCAGCCGGGCGGCCATCGCAGTCCGATGCGCGAGCGCTTCGTGCGCAATGGGGACGATATTCGCATGGAAAAACTCGACAGCACGCCCTGGCCGGATTCGTCCACCGCCGTGCCGCTCGAGGCGAAAGCAGGTAGCCTGGTGTGCTTCCATGGCCTGCTGCCACACTACAGCGCACCAAACCGGTCAGCCGTTTCGCGCCACGCCTATACCTTGCATGCGACCGACGCCAGCGCCGACTATTCAACGCAAAACTGGATCCAGCGCGACGCCGGTTTTCCGGCCCGCGGCTTCATCTAGGCCGGCATGGACGTCCTGATTTTCGCGCCCCACTGGGGCAGCAACGCGCTCGCGCCCGAGGTCTTCGTCAAGCAGGTCGTCGATGCCGGTTTTGACGGCATTGAAATGTCGCTTCCGCTCGATGAAGCCCAGCGTACCCACTGGTGCAACCTCATTCGCGAAGCTGGCCTGCAATTGATCGCCCAGCAGTGGGAAACGGTGTTCCACCCGACGTTCCCCGAGCATCGCGACGCCTTGGCGCTGTACCTGCACAACGCCTGCGCTGCCCGCCCCCTGTTCGTCAATTCGCACACGGGCAAGGACATCTACACCCTTGAACAGAACCTGGAACTGCTTGCCCTGGCGAGCGACATCGCCGCTGCCCATGGCGTGCCGATCCTGCATGAAATCCACCGCAGCCGCTTTTCCGGCCACCCGATGCTGCTCCTGCCCTATCTGCGCCAGTTGCCGCAGCTGGAACTGACTGCCGACCTGTCGCACTGGTGCTGCGCCTGCGAGTCGCTGCTGGAAGACCAGCCGCACACGCTGGACGCCACCATTCCCCATATGCGCCACATCCATGCCCGTGTCGGCCACCCTCAGGGACCACAGGTCAGTGACTTCCGCGCGCCGGAATGGGCCGCCGCACGTGAGGCCCACCTGGACTGGTGGGATCGCATTGTCGCCGCGCGCAAGGCGGCCGGCGCGACCTACATGACGCTCACGCCCGAATTCGGACCGGCGCCCTACACCCAAGCCCTGCCCTACAGCGGCGCGCTGGTCTCGGATCCGTGGGAATTGAATGTGGCGATGCAAACGCTGCTGCGCCAGCGCTACGGTCGCAGCATCTAGCGTTCAAGTCAGTAGCAGATTGATTTCCGCGTCTTCCGTTTCGCGGTTTGGGGCCACGCGCGGCACGCGCATGGTGACAGTCGTCCCGTGCTCGAGCGACGATTCAATCGTGATGCTCCCGCCCAGCATGCCGGTGACAATATTGTAGACAATGTTCATGCCCAGGCCAGACCCGCCCTGCCCCATTTTGGTGGTAAAGAAGGGATCGAACACCTGGTGCAGGATTTTCGGTGGCATGCCCACACCGTCGTCACTAAAAATAAGCAGCATCTGTTCATCGCCCGTGGCCCGCGCCGTGATCGACAGCAAGCCGCTGCTGCGCCCCTCAAACGCGTGCAGCAGCGCGTTGTTGATCAGGTTCGACACCACCTGCCCCACGCTACCTGGATAGGAATCGAGGATCAGCGCCGGCGGACAGTCGATGCGGGTTTCGCAGTTGGTGCGTTTGAGCTGTGCTGCAAAGGTGGCCAGGGTATCGTGCAGCACTTCGTTCAGGTCAAAACGACGCCGCTTGTCGCTGGTCTGGTCCACCGCCACCTGCTTGAATGAGGTGATCAAGTCGGCTGCCCGACGCAGGGAACTGGTCATGATGTTGCAGGCGGTCCTGGTGTCGACCAAGTGGGCTTCGAGCACCGAGCGCTTGATGCCACCGTCCGCATACTGCTTTTCAAACGCCCGCACCATATCCTCCAGCGCGGTGGCGGTGAGCAGGCTGTTGCCAATCGGCGTATTGAGCTCATGGGCGATGCCGGCCACCAGGGATCCGAGCGACGCCATTTTTTCAGAGGTGATCAAATTGGTTTGCGCCTGCTTGAGCGTGGCCAGCACCGACGACAGATCGCTGTGCGCGCTCTCCACATTCGCCTTTTGCTGCGCCAGCTCGTTGAGGCTATGCTCCAGGCCATGCTTGGCGTCGACCAGCGCGGCCTCGGTGTGTTTGCGCGCGCTGATGTCCTGGATCACCCAGACGCCGCCTTGCGCCAGGTCGTTGGCCTTGAGGGCTTTGCCGTTGATCAGGCACCAGATCACGCTGCCGTCATGGCGTACCAGTTCACGCTCGCCCTGCCAGCGCCGGTTGGCACTGTCGACCGTGAACACGTCCTCGCCGGCCGGTGCGCCGGCTGTCAGTACCGATATGCGTTGACCGGCCAGGGTGCCAGGCGCATAGCCCATCATTTCTTCCATGCCGCGGTTGCAGCGCACGATGACGCCGCCGGCAAACAGGGCAATGCCGACGCTCGCGCTGTCCTGGAAGGCGCGCTGTTCGTCCAGCGTGACGCGCACCTTGGCCGCCAGAATGCGGCTGCGCCTGGAGGCGATCAACAACGCACCGATCAAGGCGCTGATCAGGGTGCCGCCCGCGGCGATCCACAGCACACTACCGAGGTCGCGGCTATAGCGGCTGCCTTCAAGCGCCGTAAAGCGCACGATCCATTGGCGCTGCGCGACGTTCAGTCGCTTTTCCACGGCCAGGCCGGGAATGCTGGGACGCCCCGCGGTGCTCGCCGCGCTGTCGTACATGACGTTGTTCTTGTTCGGTTCCGTCGATGCGCCTTCACTGACATTGCCTGCATCGTGAATGCGAAAACTGAGTTGATTGAGCAGGGCCGGCTCGATCACTTCCTGCATCAGATTATTGACCCGAAAAACGATGGCCACCCAGCCGACCAGCGCGGCGCGGCGCTGGTCCACGGTTGCCAGGGGCATGCCGATCGCATAGATCGGGGCGCGGGCTACGAAACCTGGCTGGCCGCTCGCATCCTGGACCAGGATGATGCGTTCCGTGGCGACGATGCGCCCGCTGTCGCGCCCCAGCTCCAGGGCTGCGCGGTGCGGTGGCAGCGCGGCCAGGTCCAGGCCAAAGGCGTTCTCGTTACCGACCATCGGTTCGGTGTATTCGACGATGTAGTGTTCCGGCCCGTCGTAGGGCGGATGCACCTTGAAGTTGGGGTAGCCGCCCGGCGCGACGCTGGTATCGCTGCGCACTTTGGCGCTGAAGGCTTCCAGGTCCTGACCGGGCACCTTGCGCACAAACTGGATGGCTTGAAAACCGGGATAGCGCTGCGTCAGATTCAGTTCACGCACAAAGCGGGCAAACTGCTCGCGGTCCACCTGGTGGTTCACCGCGAAGGTGCCCTTGATACTGAGCAGCATGTCGAAGTAAATCTGCAGGCGCACATTGGTGTCGCTGGCGACTTTTTCGGTGTCACGCAGGAAGTCATTGCGTATCGTGGCCTGCTGCGCTCCCGTCACCAGAAGGCAGGTCCAGATGGTCAGGCAAATACCGGTTACAAACGCAAGGTAACCCTGTGTTCGCATCTATTGCACTCCGCAAGGACGCCATCGCCAGGCCACGCCCGGCACGATGATTGACTATAGCATATTGACCAGGCGAAATATCATGCTTGGGGTCGCGCTGCAACAGCCAAATTCGTGGCCTTGCCGCTCTATTCAGCTTAGGTTTTGTGCAAGTGCGATGGTCTCGCTGTCGCGCAAGGGGCTGCTGCGAAATTGCAGCGCAATGGCCTTGAACTTTTCCTCGACCGCGAGCATGGCGTCGACCACGTCGGGATCGAAGTGCTGGTCGCTGCCCTGGCGTATCAGTTCGACCGCTGTTTCGTGGGTGAAGGCGGGGCGGTAACTGCGCTCGGAAATGAGGGCGTCGTAGACATCGGCGACTGCCATCAGGCGCGCCGCCAGCGGAATCGCGTGACCGGCCAGTCCTTGCGGATAGCCCGAACCGTCCCAGTATTCCTGGTGCGAGTAGGCGATGTCGCTGGCATAGCGCAGGAACTGGTTGCTGCCGCCCAGCGTACGTTCGACGCCAGCGATGGCGTCGCGCCCATACACCGTGTGCTGCTTCATCAACTCGAATTCTTCGTCCGTCAACTTGCCCGGCTTGAGCAGGATGCTGTCCGGGACCCCGACCTTGCCGATGTCGTGCAAGGGTGCGGCCTTGAACAGCAGCGCGATGTTTTCGTCAGTGAGTTCGTTCGAGTAGCGCGCGTTAAAACGCAGCTCGCGCGCCAGCGCCGCAACGTAGTGCTGGGTGCGCCGAATGTGCTGGCCCGTGTTCGGGTCGCGCGACTCGGCCAGCGACGCCATCGCAATGACGGTGGCGTCCTGCATGTGCACCACTTCGCGCGTGCGTTCGGCCACCAGGTCGGCCAGGTCGCTGCGCTGGTCCTTCAGGCGCGCACGCGCATGGCGCAGCTGGATGTGGGTGTCCACGCGTGCGAGCAGAGTCTCGGGCGTCAATGGGAGGGGCACGACGTCGCTGGCACCGTCGCGCATGGCGCGCCGCTCGTCGTGGGCCTGCGCGGCATCGGTCATGAAAATGAGCGGTACGTCGGCGCTGATGAAATTGCACTTGATTTCATTGAACACCGAGAAGCCATCCATGTCCGGCAGCGCCATCCCCAGCAAAATCAAATCTGGCGTGGGCAGTTGCTGGGCCAGACGCACGGCCTCGGCCCCGCTTTCCGCCTGCAGCAAGGTATAACGCTCGCCCAGCAAGGCTTGCAGTTGCGCCAGCTCGCCCGTGGTCGACGCTGCGATCAAAATGCTTGCCTTGGTGTCAATATCCATCTTTCCCTCTCCGCCAACATGGGTGCGGAACATCATAACTCGGGGCCGTGCATGTTTCAGCTTTTTTACAATTCCAAGGGACAATTGACCATTTGGTAAGCATAAAATGCTTGATCCCATTTTTTACTGAACGGTCCAGCATGATGCGTCTGTCGTTTGGCCTGGCGGCCTTGTTGCTCACTCTCCCAGTTCTGGCCGCCGAGCCAGTCGATGACAAGTTCCGCCAGCTCGACGAGCTGCTCCCTGGGGGCAACACCATCCGCACCGCTTCGGGCGCACCAGGCCACGCCTATTGGCAGCAGCGGGCCGACTACACCATCCGCGCCACCCTTGACGAGGCAGCCCGCAGCATCACCGGCGCCGAGACCATCACTTACCACAACAAGTCACCCGACACCCTGAACTACCTGTGGGTGCAATTGGACCAGAACATCTTCCGTCCCGATTCGGATGCGCGCAAGACGTCGACCATCACCTCGCGCGAGGCCTGGGCAAAGGGGCGCAGCGACGAAGACGGCGTGCGTTACGAGACCATGCGCTCGCTGCTCGAGAGCCCGAATTTTGACGGCGGCTTTCGCATCGCGGCCGTCAAGGGCGCCAACGGCCAGCCGCTGCGCTACACGATCAACAAGACCATGATGCGCATCGACTTGCCGCAGCCGTTGGCCAGCGGCGCCAGCGTCGCGTTTTCGGTGGACTTCAGCTACCAGATCAACGAGGCCAAGATCGTCGGCGGGCGCACCGGCTACGAAAAATTCGACGGCCAGAAAAACGAGCTGTTCGAGATTGCGCAGTGGTTCCCGCGCATGGCCGCCTACTACGACACCTACGGCTGGCAGCACAAGCAGTTCCTGGGCAGCGGCGAATTCACGCTTGAATTTGGTGACTATGATGTCCAGCTGACGGTGCCAAGTGACCACATCGTGGCCAGCACGGGCGAGCTGCAAAACCCGGACGCGGTACTGACGGCGGCCCAGCGCGATCGTCTTAAGCAGGCGCGCACCAGCAGCAAGCCGGTGCTGATCGTCACCCAGGCCGAAGCCGAAGCCGCCGAAAAAGGCCACGCCGGCAGCACCAAGACCTGGCACTTCAAGGCCAACAATGTGCGCGACTTTGCGTTTGCATCAAGCCGCAAATTCATTTGGGACGCGCAAGGCTACAAGCACGATGGCAGCGACCTGATGGCCATGTCCTTCTATCCCAAGGAAGGCAATCCGCTGTGGGAAAAGTATTCGACCCAAGCCATCATCCACACCATCGAGCAGTACAGCAAATACACTTTCGACTATCCCTACCCGGTCGCCATCTCGGTCAATGGCCCGATCGGCGGCATGGAATACCCGATGATCTCGTTTAACGGGCCGCGCCCGACCAAGGACAAGAAAACGGGCGAACTGACTTACTCCAAGCGCACCAAGTATGGTCTGGTGGGCGTCATCATTCATGAAGTGGGCCACAACTACTTCCCCATGATCGTCAATTCCGACGAACGTCAGTGGACCTGGATGGACGAGGGCATCAATACCTTTGTCCAGGGCCTGGCCGAAAGCGCCTGGGACAATGACTTTCCCAAGACGCGAGGCGAGCCGCGCACCATCGCGCCTTATATGCGCAGCCAGAACCAGGTGCCCATCATGACCAACTCGGAGTCGCTGGTGCAGTTTGGCAGCAACGCCTACGCCAAGCCAGCTGCTGCCCTGAACGTGCTGCGCGAAACCGTCCTTGGCCGCGAGCTGTTCGACTTCGCCTTCCGCGAATACGCACGGCGCTGGAAGTTCAAGCGCCCTACCCCGGCCGATTTTTTCCGCACGATGGAAGACGCATCGGGCACGGACCTGGATTGGTTCTGGCGCGGTTGGTTCTATACGACCGACGCGGTCGATGTGAGCGTCGATGGCATTACCGAATACGGCATCAACAGCAAGAACCCGGAAATCGAGAAGGCCTGGAAGAAGGCGCAGAAGGATGCCGAGCCGGTGTCGCTGTCGACCCAGCGCGACAAGGGCGTGCCACGCCGCGTGGACCTGCATCCGGAACTGAAGGACTTCTACAACGAACATGACGACTACACGGTCACCAACAAGGACCGCAACAAGTACAACGAAGGCATGGCCGACCTGGACGACTGGGAAAAGGCGCTGCTGGCCCAAGGCAAACACCTTTACCTGGTTGACTTTTCCAACCTCGGTGGCCTGGTCACGCCGCTGGTACTGGAGATTGAACTGAAGTCGGGCAAAAAATACATCGAGCGCATTCCGGCCGAAGTATGGCGCTATTCGCCGAAGAAGATCACCAAGCTGATTGTCACCGACGAGGTCATGGTGGGCCTGACCCAGGACCCTTATTGGGAAACGGCGGACACCGACACCAGCAACAACAGCTGGCCAAGGAAGATCACACCGTCACGCCTTGAGCTGTTCAAGACCGACCGCAACAAGGATGACCTGATGAAGGACTTCCGCACACCTTTAAAGAAGAAGAATTAAGCCAGCCATGCTCAAGAAATCGCTTTTCCTCGCCCTGGCGGCGACCCTGTCCTTCTGCGCCACGGCTGCCGACACCAGCGCCGACAAGTTCCGCCAGCTCGACGAGCTGCTGCCCACGCCCAGCGCCACCCGCACCGCATCGGGCGCGCCTGGCCACGCCTACTGGCAGCAGCGCGCCGACTACACCTTGCGCGCTACATTAGACGAGGCCAAGCGCCGCATCGACGGCGGCGGCACCATCGCCTACCATAACAACTCGCCCGACACCCTCGCCTACCTGTGGGTGCAGCTGGACCAGAACATGATGCGGGCAGATTCGGACAACCGCACCACCGCCACACTGCCTTCGCGCGAGGCCTGGTCCAAGGGTACGCAGGCAGATGGCACGCGCTTTGAAGCGATGCGTTTCATCACCGAGAGCCGCGTTTTTGATGGCGGTTTCAATATCACCAGCGTGCAGGATGCCGCCGGCAAGCCGCTCAAGTACAGCATCAACAAGACCATGATGCGCATCGACTTGCCGCAGCCCATAGCGCCTGGCGCCAGCTTCAGCTTCCAGCTGGCGTGGAACTACAATGTGCCGGAAATGAATGTGCTGGGGCGGCGCAACGGCTACGAAAAATTCGATGGCGAGAGCAATGAGCTGTTCGAAATCGCACAATGGTTCCCGCGCATGGCCGCCTACTACGACGTTGCGGGCTGGCAGAACAAGCAGTACCTGGGGGATGGCGAATTCACGCTTGAATTTGGCGACTACGACGTCCAGCTGACGGTGCCAAGCGACCATATCGTGGCCAGCACGGGTGTGCTGCAAAATGCCGATGCGGTGCTCACCAGCGTGCAGCGCGAGCGCTTGCTGCAGGCGAAAACCAGCGCCAGCCCGGTGCTGATCGTGACACAAAAGGAAGCTGAAGCGGCCGAAAAGGCGCATGCGAGCGACACCAAGACCTGGCATTTCAAGGCCGCCAATGTGCGCGACTTTGCCTTTGCCACCAGCCGCAAATTCATCTGGGACGCGCAAGGCTACAAGGCCGGCGGCACGGACATGATGGCCATGTCCTTCTACCCCAAGGAAGGCAACCCGCTATGGGAAAAATACTCGACCCAGGCCATCATCCACACGATCGAGCAGTACAACAAGTACGCGTTTGATTTCCCCTACCCGGTGGCCATCTCGGTCAACGGCCCTGTGGGTGGCATGGAGTACCCGATGATTTCGTTTAATGGTCCGCGTCCCATCAAGGACAAAAAGACCGGCGAGATCACCTATTCCAAACGCACCAAGTACGGACTGATAGGCGTGATCATTCACGAGGTTGGCCACAATTATTTTCCGATGATTGTCAACTCGGACGAGCGCCAATGGACCTGGATGGACGAGGGCCTCAACTCCTTTTTGGAGTTCATGGCCGAACGGGCATGGGAAGAAGACTTCCCGGACGTGCGTGGCGAGCCACGTGCCATCACCGCCTACATGCGCAGCCAGAACCAGGTGCCCATCATGACCAATTCGGACTCGGTCATACAGCGCGGTAACAACGCCTATGCCAAGCCGGCTACGGCGCTGAACATCCTGCGCGAGACCGTGCTCGGTCGCGAACTGTTCGACTTCGCCTTCCGCGAATATGCGCGGCGCTGGAAATTCAAGCGCCCAACGCCCGCCGATTTTTTCCGGACCATGGAAGACGCCTCGGGCACGGACCTGGACTGGTTCTGGCGCGGCTGGTTTTACGGCACCGACGCGGTTGATGTCAGCATTGATGGCATCACCGAATACGGCATCAACAGCAAGAACCCCGAGATCGAGAAGGCCTGGAAAAAGGCGCAGAAAGATGCCGAGCCAGTGTCGCTGTCGACCCAGCGCGACAAACTGGCAGTGCGCCGCATCGACCAGCATCCGGAACTGAAGGACTTTTACAACGAGCATGACGACTTCACGGTCACCAACAAAGACCGCAATAAATACGCCGAAGGCATGGCCGAACTGGATGACTGGGAAAAGGCACTGCTCAAACAGGGCAAGCATCTGTACCTGGTCGACTTTTCCAACGCCGGAGGCCTGGTCACGCCGCTGGTGCTCGAGATTGAACTAAAGTCCGGCAAAAAGTACATTGAGCGCATTCCGGCCGAAGTGTGGCGCTATTCGCCCAGGAAGATCACCAAGCTGATCGTCACCGACGAACCGCTGGTCGGTCTGACCCAGGACCCGTATTGGGAAACTGCCGACATCGACACCAGCAACAACAGCTGGCCGCGCAAGATCACGCCATCGCGCCTGGAACTGTTCAAGACCGAAAAGGGCAAGGATGACTTGATGAAGGACATGAAGGTACCGCTGGCCAAACCGAAGGCCAACAAATGAGGATGGCGCGCGCACGCCGGCTGGCATTGGCGGCCATGTTGTGCGGCGCCTGCGCTACGGCCCAGGCACACCGCTTCCAGAGCGGAATCGCAGAAATCAGCTTCAACGCCAACAGCGGCAGCGTCGAAGTGGTGCACACCTATATGGCGCACGATATCGAAGCGCTGCTCGCTGCGACCGGCAAGCGCCAGGTGGACCTGAGCCGGCCCGAAGACGAGGCCCAGCTGCGCGCCTATATTGAGCGTTGTTTTTTTCTGCAGGGCGCCGACGGCGCGCACCTGCCCCTCAAGTGGGTGGGCATGAGTGCCAACGTAGACAGCGTAATCGTGTATCAGGAACTGGAACACGCCAGCTTGGACCAGGTGACGTTGGTGCACGACGGTGTGCTTGCCGATGTGCTGCCGCGTCAGTCGAACACCGTCAACGTCAAGCTGGGCGAGCAGGTCCGCACGCTCATGTTCGACGCCAAAACGCTGGAGCGGCGCCTGCGGCAGTAGGGCCGTGACCTGACGGGTGGCGGCAAAAAATGCTACGCTATCGGGATGACAACACCTGCACCACCTTACACCGATCCCCTGGCATTGACGGATGCGCTGCGTACCAGCGGCTATGCCCTGCTGGCGCCCCACGATGTCGCGGCCCTGGCTGGCTGCTCGCTGGCCGACCTGGACACCCTGGCCGCCAGTTGGGATGCCCTCGCGCCAGACAACTACCTCAAGGACGGCGGACGCTATCGGCGCAGGCGGCACTCCTGCTTCATCCAGGATGGCGCGCAGCTGACGCAAACGCCGCACCGGGCGCACTGGCAACCGGTTGAATACAACGCCCTGCACGGCGGCATGCATCGCTTGTTCGAGCCGGTGGAACCTGCCACAGTGTCCCTGCCGGCCTGGGGCCAGTTGCTGCGTGCCCTGGGCGACGTGTGCACTAAGGTACGCGACGCGCATCCCTGGTTTGTCGAAGCCCACCAGTTTCGCATCGATACCCTGGACGGCATCGGTCGTCCCACGCCCGAAGGCGCGCACCGTGACGGCGTGGATTTTGTCGCGGTGCTGCTCGTTGGCCGCCACCATATCAAAGGTGGCGAAACCCGGGTTTTCGAGGCCGCAGGACCGGATGGCAAGCGCTTCACCATGCTCGCACCCTGGACGCTCCTGCTGCTGGACGACGCGCGGGTGATTCACGAGTCCACACCCATCCAGCCCACGGGGGAAAACGGCCACCGCGACACCCTGGTGCTGACGTGGCGCGCGGGAGCTTTCCAGGGTGACGAGGCGTGATATAGTCCTGACACCCAGCCTTGCACCCAGGAGCAAATGTAGTGGACGCGACGTGTGAAATCCAGCCTGAAGAATTCGAGATCCTCATCGTCGAGGACAGCCCCACCCAGGCCGAGCGCCTGCGCCGGCTGATCCAGTCCAAGTCCTACCGCGTCCGGGTCGCTGCCAATGGCCGGCTGGCGCTGGCGCTCATGGAGGCCAATCCGCCCCAGCTGGTACTCTCCGATATCATCATGCCCGAGATGGATGGCTATGAGCTGTGCCGGGCCATCAAGACCCACCCTACGCTGAGCGCCATTCCCGTGATCCTGGTGACCGCACTGAACGACGCCAAGGACATCATTCGCGGCATTGAATGCGGTGCCGACAATTTCATTCGCAAGCCGTATTCCGAAGAGTATCTGCTCAGCCGCATCAGCCATATGCTGGTGAACCAGAAGCTGCGCGAGACGCCCGACACGGACGGCATTGCGCTCTATTTGGGCGACCAGAAGCACTTCATCCACGCGGGACGCCAGCAGATTCTGGACCTGCTCATTTCGACCTATGAACAGGCGGTGCAGGTCAATACCGAACTGCAGGCGCGCGAACGGCAAGTGATCGAATTGAACATGCGGCTGGCGCACCACGCGGCCGAACTGGAAACCATCAACGCCGAAATCGCGCACAAGAATCTGGAGCTCGTGGAAGCGAGCCGCATGAAATCGGCCTTCATCGCTAATATGTCGCACGAACTACGCACGCCGCTCAATGCCATCATCGGTTTTACCGGTGCGCTGCTGATGAAGCTTCCTGGCCCGCTAACCGTGGACCAGGACAAGCAGCTCAACACCATCCGCACCAGCGCGCGCCATCTGCTATCGCTGATCAACGACATTCTCGATGTGGCCAAGATTGAGGCGGGCAAGGTGACGCTGGCCTTGGAGCGCGTGCAATGCCAGGAGCTGCTGAGCCAGACCATCGATACCTTGCGCCCGTTGGCGTCGCAAAAGGGGCTGGAGCTGTCACTGCGTTTGCCCGAGGCGCACGTGGTGGTCGATTCGGACCGGCGCGCGCTGACCCAGATCGTCATCAACCTGGTCAACAACGCGATCAAATTTACCGAGAACGGTTCGGTGGTGGTGACGCTCACGCAGACGCTCGATGGCAGTCATCTGGTGACCGAGTTCGCGGTGAGCGACACGGGCAACGGCATCCGGCCGGAAGACCAGTCGAAATTGTTCCAGGCGTTTTCCCAGCTTGATTCGACCTCGACGCGGCATGTGGAGGGTGCGGGCCTGGGGCTGTATTTGTGCCAGAACCTGGCCAATCTGCTGGGCGGGAAACTGTCATTTACTAGCGAGTTTGGACGCGGCAGCGTGTTTACCTTGTCGCTGCGTTCCAAGCGGTGAAGGCACGCTAGCGAAACGCCGCACCACTGCTGCCTCGACTATACCCCCACCCCACACTGTCCTTGCGAAAGCGAGGACCCAAACCGCATTAACTCAGTGAACGGTCGCGGCTCTGCGTTCACGTCGTATGGGTCCTCGCTTTCGCAAGGACAGTGATGCAGGGGCGGGACGTAAAGGCAAAAAAAAACGCCCACTCACCTTGCGGTGGGCGGGCGATAATCCAGACTTCGAAGAAGTAAGGAGGAGACAGCCCCAATATATCCCGATTTATGTTGCGCTGCAATAGAGTAAAACTACTATATTCGCGTGTAGCCTGAAAGCAACACTCTCCAACCGCGCGGGCAAGCCGACAATGTTGTCGCTTTCACCTAGGAAAACAACTTCAAACTGGCAGCTTTCTGCGGCATATTCGGAAACAGCTGCGCCAATTGCCGATCCGGCAAGCGCAGATGCCGTTCCGCCACCGTGGCCAGCACCGAACGGAAGTCCGTGGTCACCGGCAGGTCCCTGCCTTCATTAAGCGCAGCGTCGCCCACGCCCTTCCAGTCCCCCAGCACCTTGCCGCCAGCGACCTGCCCGCCCAGCACCCACATCGCATTGCCATGTCCATGATCGGTGCCGCCATTGCCGTTTTCACGCGCCGTGCGGCCAAACTCCGACATCACCACGATGGTCGTATCGTTGAACATGGGGCCCAGGCGTTCGGCCAGCGTGGCCAGGCCCAGTCCCAGCGGCTGCAAACGGCCTGCCAACTGCCCTGTCGCCGCACCCTGGCGCGCGTGCGTGTCCCACCCACCCAGGGCCACGAAGGCTAGCTGGATTTTCGGATTACTGCGCATCATGGTGGCCAGGCGCGCAGCATCATCAGGAAAACCATTCGGCAGCGGCGCGCCATTGTCGGCCGCCTGCATTTCCTGGTTCATCGACGAGGCCTGCATCACTTCACGGTGGGCCTCCCGCCCATCCTGATAGGCGTGGCCGAAGCGCGCATGGCCCGCGTACATCTGGTCGAAGGCCGAACCGATGGCTGGCCGGTCCAGCACATCGGCGCGCGTGCCAGCCGCACCATTGGGCAGGTTGACTGCTGGTGCGGTGCCGGACAGGATACGCGGCATGAGCGGACCGATACTGAGTGCACGACTTGGCGTGGATGTCCCCGGCAGCAGCGTCACCAGGCGGTTCATCCAGCCATCCGGTGTGCTCTTGCGACCCGGCGTGGCGGACTCCATGTAATCCTGCGCGTCGAAGTGCGAGCGGGTGCTGTCTGGCGAGCCGCTGGCATGAATGAATGCCAGTTTTTTCTGCTGCCACAGCGGCAGCAAGGGTGCGAGTACCGGGTGCAGGCCAAAGTAGCCGTCAAGGTCGAGCGCACCGCCATCCTGACCAGGCAAGGACAGGCCTATGGTGGGGCGCAAGCGCGCGTAGTTGGCGTCGCCCACAGGCGCCACCACGTTCATGCCGTCGACTGCGCCGCGCAGCATGACAACGATCAGTTTCTGGCGCGTTGGGGAATCGGTGGTCGCGGCCCAGGCATTGCGGCCGACCGGCAGCACCAGGCTCGCGCCCAATGCCATGCTGTGAATGAAGTCTCTGCGTTTCATCATCTCTCCGTATCTTAGCGCTGCATGAAGTCGGGACTGCCCAGCAGCATGGCGGCGCGCAGCGGTTCCGGGTTGGCAGCGATCAGGCTGCGCGTGTGTGGCGAGATACCGGCGCCGATGGCAGCATCGAGTGCACTCGCATCGAGCTTGGCGCCGGTGGCCGTGGCAAAGGCGATGCGCCGTGTAAGCGCACCGGGATTGAGCCAGGCCGCCTCGGTATTCTTGTAGCCGTCCGGCGTCATGCAGCCATACAGCGGCATGCCCAGTTGATTGAGCGACTGCAGCATCGGCCCGACCTTGTCGATGGAGGCGCCACTGGCGCGCGCCACCGACAGCACATATTGGTAAGGTGTCTTGAACTTGGCACCATAGCTTGCTGGCGCCAGGAATTCGTCGCTGGTCAGGAGCGTGCGCAGCACCGATCGAATATCGCCATCGGTCTCGCGCCAGGTCCGTGCCATGCGTTCGACCAGAGCCGGCGGCGGCTCATCCTGCACAAAATACTGGGCCAGCTGGTAACTGATATGACGCGCGGTTGCGGGATGGCGCGCCAGTACGTCCAGCGCATATTCGCCTTCGGCCTGACCATGCTGGGTGACTGGTTTACCTAGCCAGGTCTTGCTGTCCTGGTCATGGCGACGCGCGTCGAAACGGAAGCCTTCTTCACGCCGGATCAACTGGCGCGGCTCGTAGGACCAGCCGGTGAGCATGCGTGCCAGTTCCGTGACGTCTTGCTGGGTGTAGCCGCCGTCCACACCCAGGGTGTGCAGCTCCATCAGTTCGCGCGCATAATTTTCATTGAGCGCGCCAGCCTTGGACAGCTGGTTATCGAGATAGAACATCATCGCCGGATGCTTGGCCGTGGCGCCGAGCAGTGTGCGGAAGGAGCCAAACACATAGGGGCGGATGGCGTCGCGCTCGTAACTGGCCACCATCGCCCGGCCCGTCCCTTTGCCCGAGAAGACATTGAAGTGGTTGTACCAGAAGTCGACCATCACTTCTTCGAGCTGGCGCGGACTGTAGACGGCACGCAGCAGGCGCGCTTCGTCGGTCTCGAGCACCATCTTCTTGTAGCCCTCGGCGCGTCGCTTCTTGGCGCCTTCCTCTTCATTGCGGGCGTCGCGCCGCAGTTCGACGAACTGGCTCATGGCGGCACCTGCACTCATGTTTGGCGTTTCGAGGGCTGCCAAGCGCTCGCTGAGCATAGGAGGATACGTGAGCGAGGCAGGATCGAGCTGGGTCTCGATATAGCGCTTTACGCCCATTTGCGCGACTTTTGCCACGTCACCGGGCGCCGGCCCATAGGCGATACGGTTGAGTACGTGCAGCGCCTGCTGTTCGGGGTCGGGCGCAGCGGCCCGGGCCGGCAAGGCCAGTGCCGCTGCCAGAAATACGAGGAAATGCCATTTCATTTGCTTGCCCTCATGGTTGAGAAGTCCGGACATCCGGCCCTGTACATATATTCCCTCGGCCGAGGCAAAAAGTTCCCCTGATCCTCAACTATTTAATTCAAGCAATCGATTAACTTATATCAATCGTTTGATTTTTATGTTTTAATCACGTCATGGAAAAAATACCCCCCATCGACGAGGGGCGCAAATCGCGCTCCGACGGCGTGCAATCGCGCGAACGGCTGCTGCACGCGGCCATGCGCCTGTTTGCCGAACAAGGCTTCGCCAAGACCTCGACCCGCGAAATTGCGCTGGCCGCCGGCACCAACATCGCCTCGATCAGCTACTACTTCGGCGACAAGGCAGGCCTGTACCGCGCCGCCTTTACCGAACCGGCACCGCATCCACACGAAGATATTGCGGCCTTCACCAATCCCGCCAACACCTTGCGTGAGTCACTGCAAGCCTTCTACGCCCAGTTGCTCGCGCCCCTCAAGCAGGGCGACCTGGCGCGCATGTGCATGCGCCTGTGGTACCGCGAAATGCTGGAACCGACAGGCCTGTGGACCGAGAAGGTCGACAACGGCATCCGCCCTGCACACGCTGGCCTGATGCAGCTATTGGGGCGCCACCTGGGCGTCGCCGACCTCGATGATGATGACTTGAGCCGGCTCGCCTTTAGCGTGGTCGGCCTGGCCATCCAGTTGATGGTCACCCGCGAAGTCATCGAGAAAATCCGGCCCCAGTTGCTGGACTCGGATGCCGCGATTGACCTGTGGATGGCGCGCATCATCGACTACGCCATCGCCATGATCGACTCAGAACAGGCACGCCGCAGCACGACGCCTCCCCCTCCTTCATCCCCGCAACGAAAGAAAAAAGCATGAAGCTATTCCAGAACCTGTGCGTCGCCTTGCTGCCGCTGGCACTGTCGGCCTGCGCGCTGGCGCCACCGGCGCAAGTGAACGCGCCCGCGCCTGCCCAATGGCAAACGCCTTTGGCCCACAACGGCAGTCTGACCGATTTGAATGGATGGTGGCGCCAACAAGGCGACCCGCTGCTGGTGCAGCTGATTGACGCCGCCGAAGCGGCCAGCCCCACCGTGGCGTCAGCGGGTGCCCGCATCGCCCAGTCGCGCGCCGAACGCACGGCTGCCAGCGCAGCCCTGCTGCCAT
>JBJMVX010000191.1:0-12748 GCA_045810445.1 Massilia sp. | reverse complement strand
GGTGGCGGCCACGCCATCGCTGCCGCCCGTCCCAGAGCGCGCCCAGCCGGCGCCGCCCGCCTTGCCCCTGTCCGTGCTCGACCAGTTATGGTTGGCGGGCGAACGCGAGCGCTACCTGGCGCAAGCGCTGCCGCAGGCGCGCGCGCTGGGTGGGGAGGCGCCCTTGGCCAGTGCCGACCTGACCCTGGTGACGCGCTGCGCCAGCGTGCTGGCCGAGCAGGCCGAGGCCAGCGGCGACAGCGCGCGCGCGGCCGAAGCGCTGCAGCTGTGGGAACTGGCCGCCAACGAGCAGGACCCGCAAGCCCAGATGGCGCTGGGCCTGTGGCAGGCGCGCATGAAGGCCGATGGCAGGCGCATTGCCGTCGCTGGCGGCTCGGCCAATTTCAAGAAGGCCATCCGCTGGCTAGGCCTGGCAGGCGAGCAGGGGCTGGCCGACGCCTGGTACGCGCTCTCGCGTATCTATATCAAGCCCGAATTTTCTCAACGCAACGTCGACGATGCCCAGCGCTACCTGGAGCGGGCCGCATCCATGGGGCATCGGGCTGCCCAGCTCGAATGCGGCAACCATGCCTGGCGTGCGCGCCGCGAAAACGAAAACAATGATGTGCGCGCCATCTACTGGCTGCAGAAGGCGGCAGCCCAGGGCTGCCTGCAGGCAGCGGCTGCCTTGCAGAAAATTGCGCCGCGCACGGCGGCCGATGGCTTTGCCGCCATGGTGGCCCAATTGCCGCCCGGTCTGGCCTCCAGCCACCCCTTGCTGGCAGCACGCCTGCAATTGGCAGCGCTGTTCGGCTTGACCCGGGCTGAAACGCTGCTGCTTGACGTGATCGCTGCCGACCAGGGCCATTGCCTGGTGCTCGACATCCGTGCCAGTTATGGGCGCAGCAAGCGGCGCCTGGTGGCCATCGCGTCGGCCCAGGAAAGGCAGGCCCTCGATCTGATTGTGGAACAGTTCCGCGCGGCCCCCGCTGAAGGCAATTACCGCCAGCGCCTGTACCGGCTCAAGACCGTGCTGCCGGACATGGCAGGCGAGGAAGAGTGCGCCTACGAATTGGCGGCGTGAACGGTGGTGGGCTGCGCTGGGATGCTACAGCGCGATCACGCCTTCATACACGGTGACAGCCGGTCCGCTCAGGTAGACGGCACTGCCCGGCCCGGCCCAGGAGACCGATAATTCGCCGCCGCGTGCACTCACCCGCACGGGCGAATCGAGCAGGCCGCGCCGGATGCCAGCGACCACTGCAGCGCAGGCGCCGGTGCCGCAGGCGAGGGTTTCGCCGGCGCCGCGCTCGTACACGCGCAGCCGGATGTGCCCGCGCGTGATCACCTGCATGAAGCCGGCATTGACCTTGTTGGGAAAGCGCACATGCTGTTCGACCAGCGGACCGATCTCGGCCACCGGTGCCGTGTCGACCTCGTCAACCACCTGCACCGCATGGGGATTGCCCATCGAGAGCACCGACACCAGTACCGTCTTGCCTGCCCCGGCAAGCTCCAGGGGCAGGGGGAACAGCACATCGCTGCCTTCGGGCCAGCCTTCCAGGCCGCTCGCATTGAACGGCACCTCGGCAGGCTCCAGCACGGGCGCGCCCATGTCCACCGTGATGCTGCCATCGTCTTCCAGGCGGGGCGAGATAATGCCCTTCATGGTCTCCACGCGGATGGTGCGCTTGCTGGTCAAGCCTTTATCAGTGACAAACTTGACGAAGGCGCGCGCGCCATTGCCGCACTGTTCGACCTCGCTGCCATCCTGATTAAAGATGCGGTAACGGAAATCGCAGTCGGCGCTGGCGGCTTTTTCCACCACCAGGATCTGGTCGGCGCCAATGCCGAAGCGACGGTCACCCAGGCGCGCCCAGGGCATGGCGCCGATGTCGAGCTCTTGGCCGATGGCGTCGATGACGACGAAGTCATTGCCGGCGCCGTGCATTTTGGTAAAGGACAGGTTCATGCCTGCCAGTATAGCCTTAGCTGCGCAGGTAGGGCGAGGGCTCGCCAGGCGGACGCGTCTTGAAGCGCTTGTGGGTCCAGAAATACTCGGCGGGCGCCTCGCGCACGCGCTCCTCGATGAAGGCGTTCATGCGGCGGGCAGCGCCGACCATGTCCTCGCCTGGGAAATCGGTCCAGGCCGGATAGAAGCTCACTTTCCAGCCCGCGTAATTGGGCAGGAAGGTGGCCACCACGGGAATCACGGCCGCCCCTGTGGCGGCGGCAATGCGCCCGGGCGCGGTCAGGGTCGCGGCGGGAATGCCGAAGAAGGGCACGAATTCCGCGTCCTTGGCGCCGAAATCCATGTCCGGCAACATGAAATACGGCTGGTGCTCGCGCATGGCGCGCAAAATGGGCTTGACGCCTTCCTTGCGTGAAAAAAGTTGCACGGGGCGAAAACGCGAGCGACCGCGGCGCAAGACCTCGTCAAACACCTTGTTTTTCTGCTGTACATAAATCGAGCACAGAGTCGACTCGAGCATCACGGCCACCCCGGCCACGTCCAGGCACACGAAATGCGGACACAGCAGGATGACGGGGCCGCTTTGCAATTGCGCCAGCGGCAGGGCCGGATCCACCTTGATCAGGCGCCGCAAGCGCGCTTCCGAGGCCCACCACAGGATGGCACGCTCCCACACGCTGCGCGAATAGGACTGGAAATGCTGGCGTGCGAGGCTTACGCGGGCCGCTTCGCTCAGTTCCGGCATGCACAGACGCAAATTGGTCAGGGCAATATGGCGCCGCTTTTTCAGCAGCATGAACAGCAGGCTGCCGATGGCGCTGCCAAAGCGCCCCAGTACAGGCAGCGGCAACCAGTGCAGCAGCCACATCAGTGCTAGCAGGAACCTCATGCCGCGTCCTGCTGCTCGGGGCCGGCCACACCTTCGGGCTGCTTGTAGCGGTTATAGCTCCAGAAATACTGGGCCGGACAACGCGCGATCAACTGCTCCATCGCGCGGTTGATGGTGGCGGCCTGCTCGGCGGCGCTCCCTTCCAGGCTGCCCTCGAAGGGCACGAAGCGCACGATGAAGCCGGCGCCGGCAGGGCGGCGCTCGGCATACACCAGGATGATGGCAGCCTTGCCCAGTTGGGCCAGCTTGGCCGGCAAGGTCATGGTGTAGGCGGTGCGGCCAAAATAGGGCGCCCACACGCCTTCGCCTTCCTGTGGTACCTGGTCCGGCAACACGCCCACCGGCTCGCCCCGTTTCAAGCATTTGGCCAGGATGCGCACCCCCGACAGGTTTGCCGGCGCCAGATGCAGATTGTGGCGCGCACGGGCTCCCTCGATCAGGGGCTTCAAGGCAGCTTTTTTGGGCGGGCGGTACATGACGGTCAGCGCGGTGCGCAGGGCAATTTGCTGGGCGGTGATTTCAAAGCAGCCCAGGTGGGGCGTGAGGAACACAATGCCCTGCTGGCGGTCCAATAGCGATTGCACCAGCTCCCAGTTTTCATCGGTGGCATGGCGGGCCACGCGGGCCGGGTCGGCGCACCAGACAAAGGCCAGCTCGACGATCGCCTTGCCCGATTCGGCAATGGCGCTGTGCAGGTGTTCCCCAAAACCGGCGCCGCGCAGATTGTCGCCCAGCAGGCGGCGATAAGAAGGCGAGGCCAGATATACCAGCCAGCCAAGGGCCGCGCCCAGCCAGTGCAGCAGGCGTAGTGGCAATTTTGACAATAATCGGAAAAAAAAGACCAGCATGGGAGGGAAGCGCGTCCTAAATGCGTCAGTTGCCTGACTAAAATTTCTCAAGGAGCGTAAAATACCACGTGAAGCAGGATCCGCCGAGTTAACAGACAACTTGCGAAGCGGAATATAAATGTCGCTAAAGCGTCGCAGGCAACCCGGTTACTGCGACTAGTTCAATTCCAGTAACAGGAGTGCAATGCATGTCGAATGATTACCTTTTCACGTCCGAGTCCGTATCGGAAGGCCACCCCGACAAAGTCGCGGACCAGATTTCCGATGCCATCCTCGACGCGATTCTCGCCCAGGACCCGAAGGCGCGCGTCGCCGCCGAAACCCTGTGCAATACCGGCCTGGTGGTCCTGGCCGGTGAAATCACCACCCACGCCAACGTCGATTATATCCAGATCGCGCGCGAAACCATCAAGCGCATCGGCTACGACAACACCGATTACGGCATCGATTACCGCGGCTGCGCCGTGATGGTCTGCTATGACAAACAGTCGCCCGACATCGCCCAGGGCGTGGACGAAGGCGCCGGACTCGATCTGGACCAGGGCGCTGGCGACCAGGGCCTGATGTTCGGCTATGCCTGCGACGAAACGGCCGAGCTGATGCCCGCTGCCATCCACTACGCCCACCGCCTGGTCGAGCGCCAGTCGCAGTTGCGCAAGGACGGCCGCCTGCCATGGTTGCGCCCGGACGCCAAATCGCAAGTAACGCTGCGCTACGTCAATGGCCGCCCGGTGGCGGTGGACACGGTGGTGCTCTCGACCCAGCACGCGCCGGACGTGAGCCATGCCCAGATCGAAGAAGCGGTCATCGAAGAAATCATCAAGAAAGTGCTGCCGGTCGAGTGGCTCAAGGAAACACGCTACCTGGTCAACCCGACTGGCCGCTTCGTCATTGGCGGCCCGCAGGGTGATTGCGGCCTGACTGGCCGCAAGATCATTGTCGACACCTACGGCGGGGCCGCGCCCCACGGCGGTGGCGCCTTCTCCGGCAAGGACCCATCCAAGGTGGACCGTTCGGCTGCCTACGCGGCCCGCTATGTGGCCAAGAACGTGGTCGCCGCCGGCCTGGCGCGTCAATGCCAGGTGCAGGTGAGCTACGCCATTGGCGTGGCCAAGCCGATCAACATCACGGTCTACACCGAAGGCACGGGCGTGATCCCGGACGAGAAGATTGCCGCGCTGGTCATGGAACACTTCGACCTGCGTCCGAAAGGCATCGTCCAGATGCTGGACCTGTTGCGTCCGATCTACCAGAAGAGCGCCGCCTACGGTCACTTCGGCCGCGAAGAGCCGGAATTCACCTGGGAGCGCACCGACAAGGTCGCCCTGCTGCGCGACGCTGCCGGCCTCGCCTAAATCACGCGGCCTGACCCCGAAGGAAAAGCAAGATTCGGGGAAGGGCCTCGCTGGCGGGGTGGACAGGAAACTGGTACACTCATTCGTTCCGAGGAGCGTTGCGACGAAAACACGATTTTCGCCAGGCTCGGACATCTACCGCAACTGCGCTCACGTTACTTTTTTCAATCGAAAGGAGGGCGTGATGAACGCCGTACTCAATAGCACTTCGCAAGACTTCCACATTGCCGACATCTCCCTGGCCGCCTGGGGCGACAAGGAAATCAAGATCGCAGAAACCGAAATGCCTGGCCTGATGGCCATCCGCGAGGAATTCGCCGCGGCCCAGCCGCTCAAGGGCGCACGCATTACCGGTTCGCTGCACATGACGATCCAGACCGCCGTGCTGATCCAGACGCTTGAAGCGCTGGGCGCGCAAGTGCGCTGGGCTTCCTGCAATATCTATTCGACCCAGGACCATGCTGCCGCTGCCATCGCTGCTGCCGGCACCCCGGTGTTTGCCGTCAAGGGCGAAACCCTGGACGAATACTGGGACTACACCCACCGCATTTTCGAGTGGCCTAGCGTCAATGGTCAGCCTGTCTATTCGAACATGATCCTCGACGATGGGGGCGACGCCACCTTGCTGCTGCACCTGGGCACGCGCGCCGAGACCGATCTGTCGGTGCTGAACAACCCGGGTTCGGAAGAAGAAATCTGCCTGTTCAATTCGATCAAGACCCATCTGGCCAAGGATGCCAACTGGTACTCCAAGCGCCTGCCGCAGATCATGGGCGTGACCGAGGAAACCACCACCGGCGTGCATCGCCTTTACCAGATGCACAAGGATGGCAAGCTGGCCTTCCCGGCCATTAACGTCAACGACTCGGTCACCAAGTCCAAGTTCGACAATCTGTATGGCTGCCGCGAGTCCCTGGTGGACGGCATCAAGCGCGCCACGGACGTGATGATCGCCGGCAAAGTGGCTGTCATCGCTGGCTATGGCGACGTGGGCAAGGGCTCGGCCCAGGCCATGCGCGCCCTGTCGGCCCAGGTCTGGGTCACGGAAATCGATCCGATCTGCGCCCTGCAGGCAGCCATGGAAGGCTACCGCGTGGTGACCATGGATTACGCGGCCGAACACGGCGACATTTTTGTCACCTGCACCGGGAACTACCATATCCTCACCGAACAACACATGCTGGCCATGAAGGACCAGGCCATCGTCTGCAACATCGGCCACTTCGACAATGAAATCGATGTCGCTGCGCTCAAGAAATACCAGTGGGAAAACATCAAGCCCCAGGTCGATCATGTGATCTTCCCTAGCGGCAAGCGCATCATCCTCTTGGCTGAAGGCCGCCTGGTCAACCTCGGTTGCGGTACCGGCCATCCGTCCTACGTGATGAGCTCGTCCTTTGCCAACCAGACGATTGCCCAGATCGAGCTGTTCTCGCACATCGACAAATACCCGGTCGGCGTGTACGTGCTGCCCAAGCATCTGGACGAGAAAGTGGCGCGTTTGCAGCTCAAAAAGCTCAACGCCCAGCTGACCGTGCTGACTGACGAGCAAGCTGCCTATATCACGGTGAACAAGGAAGGCCCTTACAAGCCTGACCACTACCGTTATTGATCGCGTCGCGGCGCTGACCCGCAAGGGCGGCGCCGCTTTTTCCCTTTTTTACGGAACTTCCCATGCGCCTTTTGCTCACCTGGCTGATCAACGCCCTGGCCCTGTTCGCCCTGCCTTACCTGATGAGTTCAGTGGTCGTTACCCATTTCAGCGCGGCCATCGTGGCAGCTTTGCTGCTCGGCCTGGTCAACACCTTGCTGCGCCCGCTGCTGGTGCTCCTGACCCTGCCGGTCACGGTCATGTCGCTGGGCTTGTTTATCCTGGTGATCAATGCGCTGCTGTTCTGGGGCGTGACCCAATTGGTGGATGGCATCGCGGTTGCCGGTTTCTTCTCGGCGATGATTGCATCCATCTTGTACAGCATCATTTCCTGGGCGCTGTCGACCTTACTGTTGAAAAAATGATGGACCAGCCTAATTTCAGCATCGAATTTTATCCACCGAAAACGCCGGAAGGCGCCGAGAAGCTGCGCGTGGCGCGCGCCAAGCTGGCCCAGCTCTCGCCGACCTATTTTTCCGTCACCTTCGGCGCTGGCGGCAGCACCCAGAGCGGCACCCTCGATACCATTTTGGAAATCATGGGCGAGGGCCATGTGGGCGCGCCCCATATTTCCTGCGTCGGTGGTTCGCGCGCCCAGATCCGCGAGATCTTGCAGCGCTACCAGTCGCATGGCATACGGCGCCTGGTGGCCCTGCGCGGCGACTTGCCCAGCGGTTATGGCGGCGGGGGAGAACTGCGCTATGCCAGCGAGCTGGTCGAGTTCATCCGCGCCGAAACGGGCGACTGGTTCCATATCGAAGTGGCAGCCTATCCGGAAAGCCATCCCCAGGCGCGCTCGCCCCAGGATGACTTGCAGAACTTCGCGCGCAAGGTGCAGGCCGGCGCCAATGCCGCCATCACCCAGTACTTTTATAATGCCGACGCGTATTTTGCCTTCATGGAGCAAGCCGGCAAGCTGGGCATCACCGTGCCTATCGTGCCAGGCATCATGCCGATCACCAATTACACCCAGTTGATGCGCTTTTCCGACATGTGCGGCGCGGAAATTCCGCGCTGGGTACGCTTGAAGCTGGCCAGTTTCGGCGACGATAGCGCCTCGATCAAGGCCTTTGGCCTGGACGTGGTGAGCGCCCTGTGCGAACGCCTGCTCGCCGGCGGCGCGCCAGGTCTGCACTTCTACAGCATGAACCAGGCGGCGCCCACCACGGCGCTGTGGCAGCGCCTGGTCTAGGCAGCGGCCTCGGTCAGAATGAGGTCCAGCGCAATGTCGTGCGCCGCGCCGGCAAACGCGGCCTGCTGGCAGGCGTAAGCCACGCCCACAGTCTTGGCGCGCGGTGCGATGGCCAGGGTGCGGTCGTAATAGCCGCCCCCATAGCCTAGCCGGTAGCCGTCCTTGTTAAATCCCAGGCAAGGGATCACCAGCGCTGGCGGGCACGCCACCAGGCGCTGCTGCGCCGGCACCGCCACCCCCATCTGGTCGACCAGCATGGCTTCGCCCGGCTCCCAGGCGGCGAATGCCAGCGGCGCATGCCGCTCCAGCACCACCGGGAGGGCCAGCTGCACGCCAGCATCGGCCAGTACGGCATAGGCCGCCCCCAGATCCGGTTCGCCCTGCAAGGGCCAATACACGGCCAGCGCCGTGTGGCCACTGGCGTGCCACCAGGCCAGCAGGCGCTCGCCTATGCAGGCGTCGGCCCGGTTTTTTTCATCGGGAGTGAGCGCTGCGCGCGCCTGTTTCAGGCTGCGCCGCAAGCTCGCTTTGTCAATTGTGTTCATTCATGCTCTTGTGTGCGGTGGGCGCACTGTTGCGCCGCATTCCCGCATGGTATTCTTGATTCGCCTGTCATGCTGTGCATGATGTAAAAAGAAATGAGTCATCCCTTGAAGTGTTTTCCCACATTCCTGGCCAGTGCTGCCCTCGCACTGGCATGCCTGCTTCCCGCCCACGCGCAGACCCTGCCGCCGGCGGCCGAAGCGCATCCTGACGACGATGTCTTCATCGCCCTGCGCGACGCGTCGCGCAACAACGACACGGCCAAGGTCGATCAGTTGTCGGCGCGCCTGGCCCAGTACCCCATCGATTCGTATGTGGCTTACTACCGCCTGAAGAACCACTTGGCCACCGCCACGCCCGACGAGGTACGCGCCTTTCTGGCGCGCTACCAGGGCAGCGCAATTGCCGACCGCCTGCGCAACGACTGGCTGCTGGAGCTGGGCCGTGCGCGCGACTGGGCCAACTTTAACCAGCAATATCCGCTGTTTGTCCTTAACGACGACACCCAGGTGCGTTGTTACGCGCTGCTGGCCCGGGTGGCCCGGGGCGACAAGGTGGCCGACGAGGCGCGCGCGCTGCTAGTCAGTCCGCCCGCTTATGGCGAAGCCTGCAATGCGCTGGTGGCAGCGCTGGCCCAGTCCGGCCAGTTCGACAGCAACGACTTGCTGGCCCAGTTGCGTCTGGCTGGCGAGACCGGCTCCACCGGGCCGGCGCGCCGCACCGCGGCCTTGCTGGGCGCCTCCGACACGCGCGCTGCCCAGGCCATCGACTTGCCGGCCCTGGCCATGGCGCGTGGGGTGGGCAGCACCCGCGCTGAACACGAAATCTACCTGACGGCGATTGGCCGCATGGCGCGCAGCAGCCAGAAAATTGCGCTGCTGGCCTTGCGCAAGAACCTGCCTTCACTCACGCCACAGGAGCAAGCCATTGGCTGGGCCGCGATGGCCCACGCCGCCTCGCTCAAGCTCGATCCTGACGCCTGGGAGTATTGGCAAAGTAGCGCCGGCGCGCCCCTGACGTCCGAGCAGGTGCAATGGAAAACCCGCATGGCGCTGCGCCGTGGAGACTGGAAGGCGGTGCGCGCAGCCATCAACGAAATGCCAGCCACCCTGCGCAGCCAGCCCGCCTGGACGTACTGGCTGGGACGCGCCTTGCAGGCCGATCCTGCCTCGCCACCCGAGGCGGCCCAGGCCCTGTTCCAGCGCATCGCCGACCAGGGCAATTTCTATGGGCAGCTGGCGCTGGAGGAGACCGGACAACTCATTTCCATCCCGCCTGCCAGCGCCCCCGTCACTGCCGAAGAAATCGCACCGATGGCCAGCAACCCCGGCCTGCGGCGCGCTCTGAAATTTTTCAGCTTGCGCCTGCGCTTCGAAGGCACCCGCGAATGGAATTGGGAATTGAAGAAGTTCAACGAACGCGAATTGCTGGCCGCTGCCGAATTTGCGCGTCGCAACGACATTCTCGACCGCATGGTGCATACCTCCGAGCGCACCCGCACCCAGTTTGACTATACCCAGCGCTTTCCCTCACCCCACGCCGACATTCTCAGCCCCACGGCCCAGCAATTGGGCCTGGACCGGGCCTGGGTGTATGGCCTGATTCGCCAGGAATCGCGCTTCATCACCGATGCCCGCTCCAGCGTGGGGGCGTCCGGCCTGATGCAGGTGATGCCAGCGACTGCCCAGTTTGTGGCGCGCAAGATTGGCCTGGACTACATGAAAGACAAGCTGTCCGACCTGCACACCAACCTGGTCCTGGGCTCGAACTATTTGAACATGGTCCTGTCGAACGCGGGTGGCTCGCAGCCGCTGGCCACGGCGGCTTACAACGCCGGGCCGGGGCGCATGCGCACCTGGCGCGCCACCTTGTCCGAACCCATGGAAGGAGCCATCTTCACCGAATCGATCCCCTTCCTGGAAACCCGGGTCTACGTCAAGAATGTGATGGCCAACGCCACCAACTATGCTGCCTTGTTCGACAACAAGCCGCAGTCGCTCAAGGCACGCCTGGGCACCATCGCGCCGCGCGCACCAGCCGGGGCCGAGCTGCCCTGAGCAGTCGCTTATTTACCGAACGAGGAACCATGAAAGAGATCACAGTCATTGTGTTTGGCGGCTCCGGCTTTATCGGCGCCCATTTGGTCGCTCGCCTTGCCAGCGAGGGCGCGCGCGTGATCGTGCCGACCCGGCGCGCGCTGCGGGCACGCCACCTTATTTCCCTGCCGGGCGTGGAAGTGGTGGAAGCCGACATTCACAACGACGCCGCGCTATCCCAGTTGGTGGCACGCGTGGACGCGGTGATCAACCTGGTGGGCATCCTCAATTCGCGTCAGGGCAAGCCTTATGGTCCTGACTTCAAGCGCGCCCACGTCGACCTGCCGCGCCGCATCGTGGCCGCCTGCGCCGAGCACGGTGTGCCGCGCTACCTGCATATGAGCGCCCTGGGTGCGGCCACAGGCGGGCCATCGATGTACCTGCGCTCGAAGGCGGACGGCGAACTGGCCGCGCGCTCCCAGCCCACCGTGGCGGCCACCATCTTCCGCCCCTCGGTCGTGTTTGGCGAAGGCGACCAGTTCCTCAATACCTTTGCCCGCCTGCAAAAATGGCTGCCCTTCATTCCCCTGGCCGGCGCCGACACCGATTTCCAGCCCGTGTACGTGGGCGATCTGGCCCAGGCCTTCGTCAATGCCCTGGGCAACCTGAAAACCCGGCACCAGGTGTATGAGCTGGGCGGCCCGCGCATTTATACCCTGGTCGAACTGGTGCGTTTGGCAGGCGTGTACGCGCATTGTCCGCGTCCCGTGTTCGGCATCCCGGACGGCCTGGCGCGGCTGCAGGCGCGCGTGTGCGAACTGCTGCCTGGCGAGCCGATTCTCAGTCGCGACAACCTGGACTCCATGAAAATCGATAACGTTGTCGATCCAGCCATCCAGGCCACCACCGCTGCTGCATTAGGGATTAAACTAACGGCTCTCGAAGCGGTCGCACCGCATTTCCTGTCGCCCGCGGAACGCTTCGACGACTTCCGCGCCCGCGCCGGGCGCTAACCTTTTGCGCCCGTCCTGACCCATGCAGACCACCGAACTCGATCCGACCCTGTCCCAGACCCTCGCCGACGCCAAGAAGTCGGGCTTGACCCTCATCATCGGCAACAAGAATTATTCCTCGTGGTCGATGCGCCCCTGGGTGTTGATGACCGCCTTTGGCATTCCCTTCAATGAAGTGCGGGTGCTGCTGGACCAGCCCGATACGTCCAGCCGCATTGCCGAATATTCGGCCGCTGGCCGGGTGCCGGTCCTGGTGGCGGGCGAGATCACGATCTGGGACAGCCTGGCCATCTGCGAATACCTGGCCGAGCAATTCCAGGAGCAGCATCTGTGGCCGCAGGACGTGGCAGCGCGCGCGATGGCGCGCTCGGTGGTCGCTGAAATGCACTCGGGCTTTTCCGGCCTGCGCACGGCCATGTCGATGAATATCCGCATGCACCTGCCGGGTCGGGGACGCACGCCCGAAGCCCAGGGCGACATAGGCCGCATCAGCGAAATCTGGGAAGAGTGCCTGTCGCGCTTTGGCCACCACCAGTATCTATTTGGCGATTTTTCGATTGCCGACGCGTTTTTTGCGCCAGTGGTCATGCGTTTTCGTACCTATGGCGTGGCGCTCGCGCCTGCGCTGCAAGCCTATTGCGACCGCATGCAGGCACACCCGGCCGTGGCGCGCTGGGTGCGTGAAGCGCTGGCAGAAACCGAAACAGCCGGTTTGCACGACGACGAAACGCGCAGCGCCCCTTGAGCGTTCCGTCCACCATGCAAAGCTACATCGTCGGCGGCGCCGTGCGCGACGGTCTGCTCGGCATCCCGGTCCAGGACCGCGACTGGGTGGTGGTCGGCGCCACGCCCGAGCAGATGCTGGCGCTGGGCTTTCGCCCGGTCGGCAAGGACTTCCCCGTCTTCCTGCACCCCGAAACGCAGGAAGAATACGCCTTGGCGCGCACCGAGCGCAAGACCGCGCCAGGTTACCGCGGCTTCGTGTTCCACACCTCGCCCGAGGTCACGCTGGAACAGGACCTGGTGCGGCGCGACCTGACCATCAACGCCATCGCGCGCGCGCCGGACGGCACCCTGGTCGACCCGTTTGGCGGCCAGGCCGATTTGAAGAACCGTATCTTCCGCCATGTCTCGGACGCCTTCCTGGAAGACCCGGTGCGCATCCTGCGCCTGGCGCGTTTCGCAGCGCGCTTCCCTGATTTTACGGTGGCGCCGGAAACGCTCACGCTCATGCGCGGCATGGTGGCCGCAGGCGAAGTCGATGCCTTGG
>JBJMVX010000190.1:0-6475 GCA_045810445.1 Massilia sp. | reverse complement strand
GCACGACGAACTGACGGCCTTCCCGGCCGCTTTCGAAGCGTCCTGGTTGCACGAGGAACTGCACGTGGCGCGCAATGTCAAACCATGGTTGTCCAAGGGCCTGTACCTCGGTTCCATCATGACCGGCATCGACCAGATGATTTTCCGCGGCAAGGCGCCGTGGACCCTGCACCGCGACTACGGCGACCATGAATGCCTGAAGCCAGCGGCCAGTTACGCGCCCATTGCCTATCCCAAGCCGGACGGCAAGCTGACCTTCGACCGCCTCTCGTCGGTGTTCATCTCCAACACCAACCATGCGGAAGACCAGCCTATCCACCTGACGCTGAAAAACGCCAGCGTGCCGGTGGCGGTAAACCTGGCCAAGTATGCGGGTCCCGAAGCGCGCTACTGCCCGGCCGGCGTGTATGAATTCATCAAGACCGATGCCGGCGAAGACAAATTGCAGATCAATGCGCAAAACTGCGTGCATTGCAAAACCTGCGATATCAAGGATCCGACCCAGAACATCGTGTGGGTGACGCCGGAAGGCGGCGGCGGGCCGAACTATCCGGGCATGTAAGCCGGGATGTGATACAGAAAACGGGCAGCCTCATCGCTGCCCGTATCATTTTGTGGCGCCGCTTTAGTGCGGCAAACGGGGAATGGCGGCCACTGCCATCGCTTCGAATTCTGCCGCTGCCATGGGCCGGGCAAACATATAACCCTGGGCAAAATCACAGCCGGCGTCGACCAGCAGCGCGCGCTGCACCTTGGTCTCCACCCCTTCCGCCACCACCTTCAGCCCCAGCTTGTGCGCCATCATGATGATCGCTTCGCACAGGGCCAGGTCGCCATCGTCGTCTTCCAGGGTGGCGATGAAGGAATGGTCGATCTTCACAAAGTCGATGTCGAAGCGTTTCAGATGCGACAGCGAGGCGTAACCGGTACCGAAGTCGTCAAGCGAGACTTGCAGGCCCATGGCGCGGTATTCGCGCAAGCGTTCGATGACCTGCTCTACGCCGTCGAGCAAGACGCTTTCCGTGATTTCAATGACGATACTGTGGGACGGCAAGCCCATCGCCTGCAGATGGTCAATCCAGCCCTGGTACAGCGCGGCGTCGCGCCGAAACTGCACCGGCGACTTGTTCACGCTCACCTGGAAGGACGGGTCGACCAGGCGTTGCCAGCGCAGCGCCTGGGCCGCCGCCTGGCGAAACACCCAGTCGCCAATCTCGACGATGAGCCCGGTGGACTCGGCAAACGGAATGAATTCGGCCGGGCCCAGCAGGCCGCGGGTCGGATGGCGCCAGCGCAGCAGCGCCTCGGCCTTGTGCACGGCGCCCGTTTGCAGCGACACGATAGGCTGGTACAGGATCTCGAATTGCTGGGCGGAGATGGCCAGGCGCAGATCGCTTGCCATGCTCTGGCGCGCCTCGGCCGCTGCCTGCAACTCGGGCGTGTAGTAACTGTAGTTGTTGCGGCCGCGGTGCTTGGCCGCGTACATCGCCTGATCGGCGCAGGTCAGCAAGTCATCGAGCTCGCGCGCGTCGGGCGGATACAGGGCAATGCCGATGCTGGCCGAGAGCTGGGCTTTTTCGCCATCAAGGTCGTAAGGCAGCGCCAGCAGCGACACCATGGAACGCGCAATGCGCTCCACGCAAGCGACCAGGTCCAGGCCGGTGAGGATCACGGTAAATTCGTCCCCGCCCAGGCGCGCCAGGGTGTCGCTGCCGCGCACGCAACTGGCAATGCGGCGCGTGGCCTCGACCAGCACTTCGTCGCCCTTGGCGTGGCCGTACTGGTCGTTGACCTCCTTGAAGTGGTCCAGGTCGATGAACAGGAGCGCCAGGAAAGCGGCATTGCGGTCGGCCTTGCGCGTTTCCTGCAGCAGGCGATCCATGAACATATGACGGTTGGGCAGGTCGGTGAGCGCGTCGTAATTGGCCTGGCGCCAGATCAGTTCGCTCGACTGCTTGCTGGTGGTGATATCGGTCACCAGCGCCAGCGCGCCCAGGTAGTGGCCCGCCGCGTCAAAGATGGGATTGGTGGCCATGGTGGTCCACACGGCGCGGCCACTGTGATGCAGGAACTTGAATTCGTGGCGCTCGGCGATGCCGTTGCGCCGGCGCGCGATGTTGCGATCGAGGATCTCGCGCCCTTCCTCGTCCATGAAGTGCACGAGCGGCTGGTTCAGCATGTCCTCGATCGCATAACCGAGGATGGCCGCCATTTTCGGATTGACAAAGGTTGTCACGGACAAGGCATCGATTTCCCAGATGCCCTCTTCGGCGCTATGCACAATGCGGCGAAAGCGCTCTTCGCTGCGTTCGAGCGCAGCCAGCTTGCCGGAGGCGCTTTCCACCACGATGCGGCAAGCCTGGCCGCTGCCATCGGCCGAGGCCAGCAGGGTGACGTGAAAACCGGCGCCGCTGCTGCGCTGCATCTGCAGGCGGCATTGGCGTGGCTCGGCGCTGTTCAAGGCGCGGCTGAGGAAGCGGTCGAAATCGGGTAGAAAACCCGGACTGATAAAGGAACGCAGACGATGATTGCCAGGCGCGGCGCGCGCGATGCCCAGCATCTCGGCACCGACCAGGTTCACCTGCAGCACGCGACTGTCGAGACCGACCACAAAATAGCCCACGGGCGCGAGCAGATACAGGTCGTTGTACCAGGCCTGCTCCTCTTCCTGGCGTGCCCGCTCGCGCTGGGCATGCTCCTCGCTCGGTGGCGGTGGCGAAGCCTGCGCTGCAGGCTGCGCGGTCTTGAGCGGCCAATCGCTGGCGCGCTGACGCGCTCGCCCTGGTGCTGCCGGATCAGCTTCCTTGTCCATCTCGCCTCGCTTGCAAAGGTCGGTCGTGACTGCATGGGCAAGACTAGCACGCGTGAGGGCGCCATGTCGAGCGAGCTATCCGCACCGCATGAGATTGGCGGAAATTAGTGGTGCGCCTTGTTCAGACTGCGCTCGGCGCGGCGCTGCAAGGCTTCAAACGCCAGGCTCATGCACCAATACATGGCAGCGGCGGCCATGTAGAGCGGTAGCGGCCTGAAGGTCGTGGCAATGACTTCCTTGGTGGCAAGCATCAGTTCCGTCATGGTAATCACGGATACCAGCGAGGTATCCTTGATCAGGCTGATCAAGGTGTTGCCCATGGAGGGCACCGCCACGCGCAAGGCTTGTGGCAGCACGACGAAGCGCAGGGTTTGTCCGTAAGACAGGCCAAGACTGTAACTGGCGCGCCATTGACCCGGTGCCACGCTCTGTATGGCCCCGCGCAAGCTTTCCGACAGATAGGCGCCGGAATTGAGCGAGAGCGCCAAGACGCCGGCCGTGACGGGCGTAAATTCAATGCCCACGGTCGGCAAGCCATAATAGATGACGAAAATTTGCACCAGCAGCGGCGTGCCACGCATCACGCTCACATACAGGCTGGCCGGCCAGCGCAGCACGCGCCAGGCCGACATGCGCAGTATGGCGGCGGGAAAGCCAAGCGCCAGACCACCAAGCATGGCAGCGACCGCAAACAGCAGGGTATAGCCCGCCCCTTGCAGCATCACGGGCGCGGCCTCGCGCAGCAGGGCAATGAGGTCGTTCACGGGGCGGCGCGGCTGACGTCGCTGCCGAACCATTTCATGGAAATGGCCTTCAGGCTGCCGTCGGCAGCGGCATCGCTGAGGATCTTGTCAACCGCCGTCTTGAATTGCGGACTGCCCTTCTGGAAGGTCACGCCCATGCGCTCGACCGCACCCACGCGCGCACCGGCCTGGATCGGCAAGCTCGAATTTTTGAGCAGGTAAGCCACCATCAGGCTGTCGTTCAGGGCCGCGTCAACCCGGCCCAGGGCCAGGTCCTGCAGGTTTTCGGGCGCAGCCGGATAGCTCTTGACCAGGATGCCCGGCACCGCCTTGGCCTGCTGCTCGAAGACACTGCCCTGCCCCACGCCCACCTTCTTGCCTTTCAGGTCGGCCAGCGTAAGGTAGCGGGCCACGTCGCCCTTGCGCACGATGAGCTGGGGGCTGGAATAGGTGTAGGGAATCGAAAAATCAAAGGTCTGTTCGCGCTTGGGGTTGATCCCGACCTGGCTGATGATCACATCGTAGCGCCCGGCGGCCAGGCCCGCGAGGATGGCGCTCCACTCGGTGCTGACGAACTCGGGCTTGAGACCCAGGCGCTGCGCCACCAGCTTGGCCACGTCCACGTCGTAGCCGGCCAATTGACCGCTTTTCTGGTCCTTGAAATTAAACGGTGGATACGTGCCTTCCATGGCAATTTTCAAACTGCCGCGCGCCTTGACCGTGGGGAGCAAATCGGCCGCACTGGTTGGCAAGGCGGCACAGCTGGCAAACAGGAAAGCGGCAAGCGCAGCGCGGCGGCGCAGGGAAGGTGCAGTCATGAGCAAGGACGAGAGTGTTGAACAAGCACCGAGTTTAGCGCGAATAGCCCGACTTCCGGCCGCGTCCGCCAAAATTGTGTCCGCTGACCAGGGTGGTCGTGGCGACCAAGCTGGACAGGCCGACGATCAGCTGGATCAGTTTGTCGTCCGGCAGTATCCACAACTGGCCTGCGGGTGCCTCACAACCCGTGGCGGCAATGATCAGGGGCGCAACCCACTCGGCATCGGCTTCTACATCGAGCAAGACAGCGTCGCCCGTGGTCTGCAAATACAGATTACCGCCTTCGGCCAAGGTGAAGCAGACGCCCACGCCAGTCTCTTGCGGACCGATCAATTCCTGCATGCTGCGGTTGTGTTCGTCGATCCAGGCTTCGACATCTTGCGGGGTCAGCAGCTCGGTCCACGGGCGCGGACGAAAGCGCGGCGTGGCCTCTGGCGGCGGGGAATCGTGGGTCATTGCTTCCTGGAGAGTGTGCGGTACGGCGCGTATGCTACGGCATTTTGGTGCCGGCGTACATGGCGGGCGACGGCCCCGGGCCCTGCCCAGCGCAGAGCGGGAACGGTAGACCGATGAGCAGTGCTGGCAAATTCTATCGCCAGCGCTCCACTTCCCACAAAAAATTTATCTTGGTTTAAATAAATTGATATTGCTTCCGCCTACGGAGCGTCTTATCATGGCCCTGCGAGGTTCGCTTATCCGGTAAAGCCCAGTCCAATGCCCTAGTGCATGCACGACTGATAACCAGGTTCGATCCCTGGACCCCGCACCAATTCAGACCGCCCCAGACCGGGACAGACCCAATGCAATGAAGCGCACGCGCGATGCAGTGGGTTGGCACCAGTCCGTGTCGGTTTGTCGGCACTGACCCCGTGCTCCCACCGTGCTCCCACCGTGCTCCCACGGCCTCCCGCGACTGTCGGGACTGATCCCGTACCCCCGGGCCTTCCCTAAATTGTTTGTTACACACAGCTAAACGACGAAATATCGAGGGACCTCAGACACCTTAGCCTTTCGATCGCTTGTACTTCGCTTCGAGGATGCGGATTTGCGAACGCAATTCACTGACTTCTGCGGCACTGGCCTTTTCGCCATGAATGGCAATTAGGAAATTGATAAATTCGGTTTTCACCCTAATGTCATCGCATTTTGCTGCAAGCCGTAACCATTTCGCCGCTTCTTCCAGCTCGTCCACTCCGATCGAATAATGTCGCCCCACCTTTAGCGCGGCTGCGCAGTCGCCCGCAGTCGCGGAACTCTGCAAGATCTCCAACTCTGCCTTGGGGAGAGCTAAAACCCTGGAGGAAACTGCTGGCACGTCAGCCGCGGCGACTGGCTGCTCTTGCACAGTGCTGCCTTCGAATCTCACTTGCTCCCTCGTTTTGAGGAAATACGTTGAAATCCCCAATCCGCAAGTGACCGCACAAAACATGATCAAACGAACCTTCATTTTCATAGTTTCCCTGGGATTCTGACTACCCAATCGTCACCCATACTTCCGGGTGGCGGTCTGTGCTCGCCCGCACCCTGCATCCCGTCGTAGTCGTACCACGGGCCACGGGGTCAGCGGGCCACGGGGTCAGTGCCGACATCCGGACACAAGCTCAACGGTTTATCCACAGCGATGCTGTGGGATCCGACGTCGACTAGTTGCCAGTGTCGCGCTCGCACTCCATGCGCCGCACCGTTCGACTCACCGTCTTATCACTCACGCCAAAATATTCACCTATCTCAAGCATTGTGAACGCTGTCGATTCGTAAGCCCTGAACATGTCCACCTCCCTACTGACGGACAAAATCGCATATTCCTGAAGCGTCTTCGCTGCCAGACGTCGCTGGTCCCTCGTGATCGCATTCAGGTTCGCTTGGCGCAGCAATTGGCCCTGTTGCTCGGCAAACTCTGTCACCTAGGATGACTTGGTGGCGAGTCGCTGCCAAGGGGCTGCTTTGACCTAACCCAGCTAAAACGAAGGCTTCATAACTTTGTCGCGCTAGTTCGGGCTCATGACCAAACTGCTCCAAGAGCCGTCCGATACAAAGCCACACATGCCACGGGGTCAGTGCCGACATCCGGACACAAGCTCAACCACAGGGGCCACGGGGT
>JBJMVX010000189.1:0-8188 GCA_045810445.1 Massilia sp. | reverse complement strand
GGAACACTTCGGCATTAGCGTCGATGACGACGAAATCAGCGCCGACACCTTCGCCACACTGGGCAGCCTGGCCGCTTTCGTGGGACACAAGCTGGCGTGACAAGTCCAGCGCACGCGCCGGCTGAAGCATTTTTCCTGGCGACGCCGCTGGGCGAGCGCTATTGCCTGTACCACGCGCCGCAAGGACAGTGCCGGGGCGCTTTGGTGTACCTGCACCCCTTTGCAGAAGAAATGAACAAGTCGCGTCGCATGGCTGCGACCCAGTCCCGCGCGCTGGCGGCATTGGGCTACGGCGTGCTGCAGATTGACCTGCAAGGCTGCGGCGACAGCGAAGGCGATTTTGGTGAGGCCCGGTGGGAACACTGGCTAGCCGACGTCGACGCGGCCCGCAACTGGTTGCACGCGCGCCTGAATGTCGACGTGGGACTGTGGGGCTTGCGTCTGGGCGCCCTGCTGGCACTGGACTATGCGCGCAAAACGCCGGTGGCGCAGCTGCTGCTCTGGCAGCCGGTACTGCAGGGCAGCACCTACCTGACCCAATTCCTGCGTTTGCGCGTTGCCGGCGACATGCTCGACCCAGAAGCTGGTGCGGGCGGCGGTACGAAGCAATTGCGCGCACAGCTGGCCAATGGCGAAACGCTGGAAATCGGTGGCTACCTGCTGGCGCCGCAACTGGCAACCAGCATCGACGCGCTCGACGCGGCGGCGCTGGCGCCGAGTTGCGGTGCACACTGGATGGAGATCGTGCCCGCAGCTGATCGTCCATTGCCGCCCGCCGCGCAGCGCGTGGCAGATGGTTGGCCGCTGGCGCCAGCGGTGACGCGGGTTGTCTGCCCGCCGTTTTGGAGCAGCCAGGAGATCACTGAATCGCCATCTCTGATAGAGGCGACCTGCGCCCAGTTAAAAGGCACGCCATGAGCACGATGCGCGCCTTGTCCTTTGCCTGCGGCGCCGACTGGCTGTACGGCGTATTGGATGTCCCCGCCAAGCCCTTTCGGCGCGGCGTCCTCATAGTCGTGGGGGGTCCGCAGTACCGGGCCGGCAGCCATCGACAATTCACGCTGCTCGCGCGTAGCTTGGCCGCGCAGGGCATCGCCGCGATGCGCTTCGACTACCGCGGCATGGGCGACAGCGAAGGCAGCATGCGCGATTTCGAAATAGTGAACGACGACCTGCGCGCGGCCATCGATACCTTCTTCACCGAAGTGCCCGACATGAAGGAAGTGGTGCTATGGGGTCTGTGTGACGCCGCTTCAGCCGCCGCCATGTATGCGGCCACCGATGCGCGCGTGACCGGCGTCGCCTTGCTCAACCCCTGGGTGCGCACCGAAACCGGACAGGCCAAGGCCACCTTGAAACACTACTATCGCGCGCGCCTGCTCGATCCAACGCTGTGGAAGAAAATCGCCACGCTCAATTTTGACTACCGCGCTGCCGGCCGGTCATTCGCCCGTTTGATGGGCAGCGCCAGCAAGCCGGCGCCCAGCGGCGCACTGCCGGAGCGCATGCATGCAGGATTGGCCGCGTTTCCAGGTCAGATGCTGGTCATGCTGAGCGGTGCCGACCTGACTGCGCAGGAATTTTCCGATCTGGCGACAGCGTCAGACGACTGGCGCGCCCTGCTGGCGAGCAGCCGCGCCACCCGCCACGACCTGGCCAAGGCCGACCACACTTGTTCGCGCCGCGAATGGCATGACCAGGTCGCAGATTGGACCGCTAGCTGGGTGCACGACTATTGAAGTTCGCAAGCGTCGCTTGAGACACAATCCATCGCCCGGCAAGCACGCGCCTCAACAACCAACAGAGAGCAATGCAAGATGTGGGAACCAGTCCGAGAGAAAATCGAGCAGCTAAAACAACTCGATGCGCAATGTCAGTCGTTCGGGGCTGAACATCATCGCTACGGGATGGGCGAACCCCTGAGCGCGGACGATATCAGCGCTGTGGAAAACCGTCTTGGCTGCGCGCTTCCCGACGAACTAGCGCGCTTTTATCGCGAGATAGGGAATGGCGTTGTGGGGCCGAATTATGGAACCGTTCCGGCAGCCTCGCTGTTTCTCGAAGATGCGCGCTACATCTACGTTGGCGAGCAAGGCTGTGGGCACCAAACCTTCATCAACGCGTCCGGGCAAAAGACCAATATGATCGCCTATTACGACCTGGATGAAGCTGCCTTTTTTGACACAGCGACTTCTTTTCTCGCATATTACGAACAGTGGCTCGATGGGGAATTGGCGGCTTTTCGGGAAGCCAAGCGCTTGATCGACAGCGGATTGTCCGCCGGGGCAATTGCGTTGGCGCTGTCACAGACACATCAACGTCATGATGGACGCGATCTCGTAGCGAGCATCATCAACGCATCCAAGCCGGTAGAACTGATTGGTAAAAACGGGAAGCGCATCTATCACGGAGCGAAACAGAATCCGTGGTATGAGACCGTATTGGAAAAATACCGTCGCTAACAGCGTCGCGGGCGCTCGTCCTGGTGGCGCATCTGGCAGTAAGCGGAAGAGCGCAGCAGTCAAACGCAACTGAGCGCTGGACCCGCGAATCAGCGGCTACTTGATGCAGGCGCCGATATCTTCAAATGCCCCGTACACCGGCGCTGCTGGCCGCACGGCACCGCACAAGTCGGGAGTCAGCGCGCTGCTGCTGGCACGCCGTGGCGGCGTACCGTTCCACTGGAAGTTGAAGGCATGCGGCGCATCGAACAGCGAGCGCACCGGATGATAGCCGCCGTACAGCAAGGCGATGGCCGTGCTGTGATTATCATCCAGGCGCACCACCCCGCCATCGCGCGCACGGATGTCGCCATCGACCAGATTGCCCTCGATGTCGGCGCTGCTGGCGGCATAGCGCACCTGCATGCCGCCCGTGTCGACCAAAGTGTTGTGAATGATCTTGCTGGCCGCTGCATTATTGAGATAGATACCGTCATCCGAACAGCTGGCAATGAGATTGCTGCGTATGACACCCTGGTCCTGCTCGGTGATGCATTTGCGGTCGCGGCAATACTCTTTGCCCGTCCCACCGCCACCGAGTGACAGGCCCACGCGCTGCCCCGGCAAGCCATGTAGCTTTGATTCGCACACGATGGCATTTTGTTCGAACACATTGTTGGCGCCGCCGCCCTTGGCAAAAGCGCCATAGCTGATATGGTCGCCGCTGCCCTTGATGAAATCACTGATCACATTGCGCCGCACCGACCAGCGGCTGGCCGCGACCAGGTCGATGGGCGTCACTGGATTGGTGGTGGCGCGTACGCTGTCGTTGCGCAGGGTATTCGCTTCGATGCGGCCATCGTCGGGGAATTTACCGTCGCTACCGTTGATCTTGAAGTGGGCGTTGAAGTCGACGATGGTGTTGTTGACGGACGCGAAATGGGCGCCGCCACCAACCACGTGAAAGGCATGCTCGCAAAAGGCCTGGGTTTTGCAGACGCCGCGAATGAGCAGGTTTTCAAAGCGCCACCACGGCGCGTTGACGATAAAGCCTTCGCCCAGATCGAGCTCGATGGTCACTGTGCCGCTTTGGCGCGCGCGCAGCACGATGTTGGCGCGCTCGGTGCCGCCACGCGTCATGACCACATTGCCATGCTCGAAACGGTACACACCGGGCAGCAGGGTGATGACGTCGCCCGGATTGGCTTGCGCCACCGCCAGACGTACTTCGTCGCTGGTGGCGACCAGCCGTTCACCGATTCGCGCCTCCAGGCTGCGCTGCTGCGCACCCAATGCGGGAAACTGCGCCAGTCCCGGCACACCGGTACCGCGATCGAGTGAGGTCAACAGCGACGCTGCCTCATGCCCGGTCTGTTCGATGAGTCCATTGTGGCCACTGGTGCGCAGTTCCACATACGGTGCCAAGGCGCGCGGCGTGACGCCCTTCTGCTGCAGAAAGCACGCCGCGCCGACCACGGCCAGCGCAGGCAGCAGCAAGACGAGGAGCCAGCGCTTGCGCATGGGGATTAGGAACCGGTCTTGATGTTGTGACGGCTCATCAGGTCATACATTGTCGGGCGGCTGATGCCCAGCAGCTCGGACGCCTTGACGATATTGCCATCGACCCGAGCCAATGCCTTGATCAAGGCCTTGTGCTCGGCCTCGTCGCGCACCTGGCGCAGGTTGAGCGGCTCCTCTTCGGGCGCCGATGCGGCCAGGCCCAGATCGTCGGCGCAGATCGATGGTCCGTCGGCCATGATCACGGCGCGCTTGATGCAGTTTTCCATCTCGCGCACATTGCCCGGCCAGCCGTAGCTTTCGATGGCAGTCATCGCTTCGGTGGAAAAGTGCAGGCCCGAACGCGATTCCTGGGCGCTGAACTTGTTCTTGAAGTGGTGGGCCAGGAGGGCCGCGTCACCGAGGCGCGAGCGCAGCGGCGGAATGGTGACGACGATCTCGGACAGGCGATAGTACAAGTCCTCGCGGAAGCGGCCAGCGGCAGTGAGGTCCTTCAGATTCTGGTGGGTCGCGCAGACGATGCGCACGTCGACCGGGATTTCTTCATGTCCGCCCACGCGCTCGATCACGCGCTCCTGCAAAAAGCGCAGCAGCTTGGCCTGCAGCGCCATCGGCAGGTCGCCTACTTCATCAAGGAAGAAGGTGCCGCCGTGGGCCAGTTCGACCTTGCCCTTGGTCTGCTTGGCGGCGCCCGTGTAGGCGCCTTTTTCGTAGCCGAACAATTCGCTTTCCAGCAGGTTCTCGGGAATGGCCGCGCAGTTAATTGCCATGAAGCGGTTGGAAGCGCGTGGACTGAGGTTGTGCAGCGCGCGCGCCAGCACTTCCTTGCCGGTACCGCTCTCGCCCAGCACCATGACGGACGCCGTGGTCGGCGCCACTTTTTCCATCATGCGGCACACCTTCTGCATGCCCGCGTCGCGCGTGATGAGGCCTGCCATCGGCGAATCGGCCTGCACCTGCAGCATGCGCTGGTTTTCCTGCTGCAGCGCGTGCAGGAAAAAGGCGCGCTGCAGCACCAGGCCGAGGACTTCGCTGTCGCAGGGCTTCTGGTGGAAGTCGTACGCGCCCAGGGCGATGGCCTTGACGGCGTTCGCATGGTCCTGATTGCCGGTGAGGACAATGACGCGGGTGGCCGGGGCCAGCGCCAGGATCTGCTGCAGCGTGGCCAGGCCTTCGGTAGCCCCATCCGGATCGGGCGGCAAGCCCAGGTCCATGGTCACCACCGCCGGCTCATGGCGGCGAATCTGCGCCAGTGCGGCTTCGCGGTCGCCCGCCACCACCACGTCGTAGGCATCGAAACTCCAGCGCAACTGCTTTTGCAGCCCTGGGTCGTCTTCGATGATCAGCAGTTTTTGTTTACTTTGGGTCACAACATTCCTCTTGCCGTCATGCGGCGATATCGAGCGACTGCGCTTCGTACTGGTGGAGCGGCAAAATGACCACGAAGGTCGTGCCGGCGCCGGGCGTGCTGCTCACTTCCAGCTTGCCGCCCAGTTCGGCGATGTATTCGCGGCTTTCAAACACGCCGATGCCCATGCCGGCCGACTTGGTTGATTCAAAGGGCTTGAACAGGCGTTCGCGGATGAACTCTTCGCTCATCCCTTCGCCGGTATCGGTGATGCTGATCTGAACCGTGTCGTCCTGGCGCCGCAAGGCCACCGACACCGAGCCATCGCGCGGGGTGGCTTCAATGGCATTCTGGATCAGATGACCGAGCACGCGTTCGAGGCGTTCGCGGTCGGCCAGCACTTTCAAACCCGGGTCGACCATCTGGAACACCGGATGCGGCTCGAACGCTGCCTTGAGTGCCACGGCCTGGCGCAGCACCTGGTCTATCGCCAGCGGCACCATGTGTTCGGGCGACTCGCTGCGGCTGAGCTTTTGCAAGAGCAGCTTCATCTTCTGCACCGAATGGTTGACGGTGTCGAGCATGTCGCGCTGGAACTCCGGATTGTTGCGGTGTTTTTCAGCATTGGGAATGAGCAGCGACAGTTGCGACACCAGGTTTTTCAGGTCGTGCACCACAAAGGTCGACATGCGGTTGAACGATTCGAACTGGCGCGCCACCATCAAGGCATTGGCGGCATCCTGCTGGGCCAGATAACTGGCGGCCTGGTTGCCCGCAATCTTGAGCAGGTCGATGACTTCCCAGTTCAAGGCCACGCGGCTACGGGGCTGCATCAAGAGCATGAAGCCGGACAGTTTTCCCTGCATCATCAAGGGCAGCACCAACCAGCAACGTGGGAAATCCGCCAGCCAGGACGGCAGCTCCAGCGTGCCATACATGGCCGGGTCGCTCCCCACTTCCTGCACGTCAATCAACCATTGTTTCGCTTCGAGGAATTGGCAGAACGGCCCATCAGCCGGCTCGGCGGCCGTGGCGCTGGCCGGGACCTGCCAATAGGTGTCCGGTTCGCACATGCCCGACTCGCGCCGCAGAAACAACACGCCGCCCGGGCTTTCCACCAGTTCGGCCACCGCCTGGATCGTACGCACGCCCAGGCCCGGTCCCGGTTCGGACAGGGTGCGCGTGAAGCGCAGCCATTCTTCGCGGTAGTCGTAGTTGTAACTGTAGAAGTGCTTGCTGATGAACACCTTCAACCAGGAGCGGAAAGTGCCTGAAAACAAAATAACGAACAGCAGGATCAGCGCGCCAAACAGGAAAGCCACCTGCATCACCGTGCCCCAGCTGCCGCCCACGAAACGCAGGTAGTATCCGGCCGAGCCCATTGCCAGCAAATAGATAGCCGAGCCAAACAGGGCAGCCGAATGGAACATGACGCGACGTGACACCGACAGATCGGACGACCAGGAAGCGCTGCGTGCCATGGACAGGGCAATCAAGGGCACAGTCAGGGCATTGATCACACCACGCGCGGCCCAGATGTCGGGATCAACCTGGTGGAACAGCATGGTGTTGCTGAACAAGTAGAAATCATAGGCGAACATGGCGCCTATGCCCAGGCAGGCAAACTTGATGGCCCAGCGTTCCTGGGCGGGACGATTGCGGTAGAGCTGCTCGACCAGAACAATGCCCAGCACAGCCACGCCCACGCGCATGGTCACGCCGGGCAGCAAGCCCAGATTGGCCAGGAAATCCGCGCTCCACAGTCCGGTGACGGTGCCTGCGAAGAACAGCAGATAGAACAGGGCCATGACGCCGACCCAGGTTTGCAAGCGAAACGGCAGGCGGCTATCGGGATGGCGGTAGTTGCCCGTCAATAGCACCAGGAAGGCCGACCAGGCGGCATTGCGCAGCACTTCCAGGCTGTCGGCCCACACCGTGTACGCAAAGCCGGTGCTGGCGTCGAAGGCCAGCATGGCGCCCCACAGCGCGCTGCCGATGGCGGCTACGCTGAGCATGCCGGCATAGGTACGCGCGCGCCAACGCGTCAACAGCATCAGGCTGAGCAGCAAGAACGCGAGTGCGGCGACGGCGTAGCTGTAGGTAACGATACTGGTCAATGTGCACCATCCATCTCAAGGCCGCGCGCCCGCTGGCACGAGGCCAGTGCGCGCCCGGTAAAACCTAGCGACCGCTGCGGAACAGGACTACCTTGAGCGTATCGATCAGAATGAGGATATCCAAAAACAGACTATTGTTCTTCACATAGTACAGGTCATATTGGAGCTTTTGCAAAGCATCGTCGGTCGAGGCGCCGTAGCCGTAGCGCACCTGGGCCCAACCCGTGATGCCGGGCTTGATACTGTGGCGCACGTTGTAATACGGGACCGCTTCAATCAACTGCTCGACAAAGTAAGGCCGCTCCGGACGTGGACCGACAAAGCTCATCTCGCCCTTGAACACATTGAGAATCTGGGGCAGCTCGTCAATGCGGGTCTTGCGGATAAAGTTGCCAATGGTGGTCACGCGCGGATCGTTCTGGGCCGCCCACTGTGGCTTGCCGCCTTTTTCCGCATCGTTGCGCATGCTGCGGAACTTAAGCACATTGAAGGGTTCACCGTCCAGGCCCACCCGTTCCTGCTGGTAGAAAATCGGCGAGCGGTCTTCCAGGTAAATGAGCAGGGCCGTGAGCACCATGACCGGGAAGGACACCAGCAAGATGGTGGCACTGCACAAAAGGTCGAAGCCGCGCTTCATGAAGGTACGGATGAAGCTTTGGTCAAAACCGCCGCCAAACACCAGCCAGCTTGGCTGCAGGGAATCGACGCGGATCTGGCAGCTTTCGCGCTCGAAGAAATTGGCCGCATCGGTCACCTTGATGCCT
>JBJMVX010000188.1:0-11862 GCA_045810445.1 Massilia sp. | reverse complement strand
GCCTGACCGATGGCAGCGTGTTGACCGTGGTTTTGTGGTCGGCACGGATGGACGTGTCATGGTTTGGTGGCTTCATCTTCCTGGCCCAGGCGCTGGCGGTGGCGGGTTTGACCTGGGTCGCCGTGCGCCAGGCGACAGCGCCCCTGCATCGACTGGCCGAGGCGGCAACCGAACTGGGAACGTCAATGCATTGCGAGCCGATTGCTGAAGACGGGCCCTTGGAGGTTGCCAAGGCCGCCGCCGCATTCAATGCCATGGGCCGGCGCATCAAGGAGCACCTGGCGGAAAGGGTACGCATCCTGGCCGCCATTTCGCATGACCTGCAAACACCCATCACCCGCATGCGCCTGCGTGCCGACCTAATGGATAATCCAGCGCTGCGTGCGAAACTGGACGCGGATCTCAATGAAATGCAGGTGCTCGTTGAGGAAGGCATCGCCTACGCACGCAGTGCCGACCGGGTTACCGAAGCACCCTGCCAGGTTGATATTGGGGCCTTGCTCGACACCCTGGTATGCGATTACGTGGACGCAGGACGCAATGTGGTGTTGGTCGGCGATCCGGCGCAAGTGGTGAAGACCCTACCCCACACGCTAAGACGCGTGGTGACGAATCTGGTCGACAATGCGCTCAAGTTCGCTGGCGAATGCGAGATCGTGGTGCAAGCGCGCACCGAGGGTCAGTTGACAGTGGTCGTGCGCGACCGCGGCCCTGGCATCGCGGCCGACCAACTGGCGCAGGTGTTCCAGCCCTTCTACCGGATTGAAAGTTCACGTAACCGTGGCACCGGCGGTACCGGCCTGGGTCTGGCGATTGCGCAGCAACTGAGTGCGGCGCTCGGCGGCACGCTGGTGCTGGCCAATCGCAAAGGCGGGGGGCTGGAAGCGACATTGACTTTTTCCGCAGCCTAGCGCGAACGTCGCATGCATTGGGTCAGTTGCACTTCCCGCGCAAGGCGGCCACCGCAATGAAGGGGAGCGCAAGCAGGCCGCCGAAAATCAGCGTGGACTGGCGCTTGAGACCATCGGGCTGCAGGCACCCTGGCACTTTGGCGTCGTCGAATGCAACTGCAAAGGCGGCGTAGCGGTCGGCGTCGGTTTTCGTGGTCAGCACGTAGGGACGCGGAATGGCGGCGGCCTTGGCCTTTTCTTCCACCAGCGCCTTCTCGGCCTCGATACTCACTTTGACGGCCTGGCGCATCGCCTTGTCGGGGACAATCGCCTTCACGGTTTCTGCAATCTGCGCGGGCGTTGCAGGCGCGGGCGCGGCCCAGTTCTCTGCCACGGCGGCAGGCTGGGCGGTGGCCAGTTGGGCGATCAACGCGGCAGCGATTATATGCATGTGCGACACCTTTCACTTCAATGTATCGAACCGCGTCACGGGGACCGGATCCTGTGAGCGTTTTAACACAATTTTGATTTTTTCACACATGCCAAAGTGTACAATTGCTCAGACCCTTAGTCTTACGGAATGACGATGAAAAAATTTCTGCTCAGCTGTTTTCTGATGTTTGCCAGCGCCTGCGCGATGGCCCAGCTCAGTGATGCCGACACGGCCTACCGCAAGCAGATCAATGCCTTCATCGATGAATGGCATGATGACGCGGCCAATGCGCGCCTGGCTTACTTCGACAAGATTGCCCCGCACGGCATTTACATCGGCACCGACAAGACCGAGCTGTGGAATCGCGACCAGTTCAAGGCCTGGGCCCAGCGCTTTTTCGAGCGCAAATCGGCCTGGTCGTTCAAGGCGGTCAAACGCAATGTGTATATGTCGGCCGATAAAAAATTTATCTGGTTCGATGAACTGCTCGATACCCAGATGGGCCCTTGCCAGGCCAGTGGCGTGATCCGCAAGACCGACAAGGGTTTCGAGATCGAACACTATCAATTGTCGATTGCCGTGCCCAACGAGGTGGCCGACAAGGTCACCAAGCTGGTCAAGGAAAACGACAGCAAACCCATGCCCAAGAAAGACTGAGGACGCGCCCACCGTGCATGAGCGTGCGTATGTAGGTCGTTTTGCGCCATCACCGACAGGTTTGCTGCACCAGGGCTCCCTGGTGGCCGCGCTGGCCAGCTATCTGGACGCGCGCGCCCATCACGGACGCTGGCTGGTGCGCATTGAAGATGTGGACGAGGGCCGCACGGCAGCCGGCGCAATCGATGGCATCCTGGCGCAGTTGGCCGCACTCGGCATGCATAGTGACGGCGAGATTGTCTGGCAGAGCCGGCGCAAGGCGCTGTATCTGGCAGCGGCGGAACAACTGGCTGACCATACTTATCCCTGTGGCTGCAACCGGCGCGAAATCGCTGATTCGCGGCTGGGACTGGGCCCGGACGGCGCGGCAATTTATCCTGGCACATGCCGGCACGGTTTGGCGCCTGGTCGGACCGCGCGCAGCTTGCGGGTGCGTGTTCCGGATGCTGGCCAGGACCTGATCGCCTTCACCGACCGCCTGGCCGGCCAGGTTGGCCAGCACCTGGCCACGGAATCGGGCGATTTTGTCCTCAAGCGTGCTGACGGTTTCTGGGCTTATCAACTGGCAGTGGTGGTGGACGACGCGCAGCAGGGCGTGACCGATGTGGTGCGCGGCGCCGACTTGCTCGATTCGACGCCGCGCCAGATCTACCTCCAACAATTGCTGGGCGCGCCCACACCGTGCTACCTGCATGTGCCGGTGGTGCGCAATGCCAGCGGCGAAAAACTGTCCAAGCAAACCGGCGCCGTGGCGGTGTTGGCAGGCGACGAGGCTGCGGTCCTTGCCGCCTTGCTCGACGCCGCGCGTGCGCTGGGCCTGCAATTGGGTAGCCCAGGGTCGGCCAGTGAATTCTGGCGTCTTGCCGTCCCGGCCTGGGCGGCGCAATTTTGCACTGACCCAGACACGCGGAAACCCTGTACTTGAAACATCACGGGTGCTACCATCGCCGATTGCGAAAATAACAACAATCGACCATGACCGTGTATTCCACCTTGTCCCGCGTGCTGCTGTGCGGCGCGCTGCTTGCCACCGCATTTCCCGTTTTTGCCGTCGATGTGGAATTTGTCGCCGACCGCCGCTGGATACGGGTCGACAGTCCCCATTTCAGTGTCGTGACCGAACAATCCGAAGAGACGGCGCGTCATCTGATCGACGACCTGGAGTCCATGCGCACCTTCAATATCGCGGTCAAGGGCGTGCGTGTACTGCGAGACGCCAAGCCGCTGACCGTGCTGGCAATTGGTAGCAATATGGCCTTCCGCAGCCTGGGATTGCCACCCGATTGGGGCGGCGTGTTCACGCTGAACCGGCAGGGATACATCGCCATTGCCAATATCAATGGCTACGTCGGCAAGCCGGGGGCAGGCTCGTGGGCGCGGACCGCGCTGCTGCACGAGTACCACCACTTCCTGATACGCCTGACGGCCGAGACGCTTGAATATCCGATGTGGTATGACGAGGGCATGGCCGACTATGGCGCGTCGATCCGGGTCGAAGGTGATCAGGTGCGTCTTGGCGAGCGGCCCGACATGTTTGGTCGCGATGCGGGCATGTTCAACAGTCTTGGCATGATCGACGTGGGCACCAAGGATTTGTTCCATACCCGCTCGCTGCCTTACACGAGTCGTGATAGCTCCGACGAATTAGCGATTCGGCGCTTCTATGCGCGCTCCTACTACGTGGTCCACTATTTCAATTCCACGCCCGCCTTGCGGGCCGAGCTGGCCGAGTATCTGCGCCTGATTAATCTGGGCTGGCAGCAGGACCGGGCGGTAGCGCTGGCCTTCAAGCGCAGTTACAAGGAACTCGATAGCGACATTGAACACTATTTGCTGGGCAAGCTCGTGCTGCAGGTGTTCACCTTGGACAAAGGCGGACTGCAAATGGGCAAGATCGAGGCCAAGGTGAGCGCCATGAAGCTGCCCGAGGTGTATGCAGTATTGGCCGCAAGCTTGCCGCGCATCGGCGCGCTCGATAACAAGGCGATGCAGGCGCTGCTGGCGAGGAACGTTGAACTGAACCCGGACAGCGCCGACGCTGCTGTGGAGCAGCTCATCCACGGCGATCCGGCCCAGTTTGCTCCGCTGGCCGACGCGTTGGAGAAGCGCTTTCCCAAGCACGCTGCGCTGCTGGCCTATCAGGGTGATCGCGCACTTCACCGGGCGATGCTGCTGTACGCCGGTGCCATGCCCGGCTGGGAGCCTTTGCTGGTCCAGGCGCGCGCCTACTACCGCAGCGCTCTGGCCATCGACCCATCGCTGCCTGCCGCCTATCTTGGTCTGGGCATGGTCTACGACATCGGCATGGCGCAGGGCGAGCCCCTGCAAGAAGGCATCGTCGGTTTCGACTCCGCCTCCATCTATGTACGTCGGGCGAGCAGCTTCAGTGCGCTGGCGCGCCTGTACATGCGTGCAAACAGCCCGGCTGACGCCCTGCAAGCCCTGCGCGCCGCGGCAGCGTTTAGCGGCCCGGGTACGCCAGAGCGCAGCGTGCTGTTACGGGAAAATCTGGAAATGCTCAACGACCTTGGGCACGAAGCGGCAACCGCCGACGCCGATGGGCTGCGCTTTGCAAACGGCTCGCGCTATGTGGGCGCGCTCGTGGCGAACCATCCTGAAGGCCAGGGCAGGCTAACCCGGCCCAACGGCAGCTACTACGAAGGCGCATTTCACGCCGGCCTGCCGCACGGCGCGGGCCGCCTCGTTAGCGATGCTGGCTTGACCTACGAGGGCGCATTCGACAAGGGAATGGCGCGCGGTCAAGGAAAATTGAGCGACCTGGCAGGGTTGGCAGTGGTGTCATATGAAGGTGGCTTCGAGCAGGGCCGCTTCTCCGGTGCCGGGACCATGGTGACCAAGGAAGGCCGCTATGAAGGCGTGTTTGAAGAGGGCGACTTGCAAGGGCCGGCAGTGTTTGTCAGCGCAGAAGGCGCGCTCACACTGCGTGGCAACTGGCACAAAGGCGCCTACCAATGGCCAGAAAACGATCAGGTGAGGTTCGTCGGTGGTATCAATGCCGCAGGGCTGCGGCACGGTAATGGCGTGTGCCTTTCGCTTGCCTCGCCAGGCGACCCGGTGGGCTGCGAATTCAAGAACGGCAAGCGCGTGGGCCAGGTTCGCTGACCCGTCGCGCGCGCCTGTCACTTGCTATGTTTTTCGCTGCGGATGTTCTCCACGTCGAAGTACATGCCCTTGCTATCCTTCTCGCAGGTGCCCGTCATGACGACGCCACGCTCGGGGCGAATGGTCATGGCGCTGCCGATGGCTTTGCCCACGCAGGCCTGGTGTGCTGATTCAGGCACCACAGGTGGCGGTGGTGGCGGTGGTGGCATCGGTGGCACGGGCGGTGTTGGCGGCATCGGCGGGGTCGGTGGTATCGGCGGTGCCGGCGGCAGTGGCGGCACGACGCAGCGCCCGCGCTCAGGGCACTCGCCGCGCTGCTCGCGTTCAGTCGCATGGCCTGTGCCGGCAGCGCCGCACAGGAAGGCAAACATCAGGATGGACATGCATTTCATGGTGAACTCCGTTGTGGTTGGCTGACAGGAAGCAGTCTGGCCGCCAATTGTGGAGAAACCGTGGGGACTTATAAATCGAGGCGGTAACCCAGGCCGTACACGGAGCCGATGGCGTCCACCTCCGGCAAGACGGCGGCAATCTTGCGCCGCAGGTTTTTGATATGACTGTCGACCGCGCGGTCGGTCACGTCCAGGCTGTCCTGACGTGCCAGGTCCAGCAACTGGGCGCGTGAAAACACCTGGCCACGGCGACGCGCCATGCCAGCGAGGATGTGGTATTCGCTGGGTGTCAATTCCAGTGCCTGCCCCTGAATGCTGATGCGCCGTGCGCCTTCATCGACCTGGCAAACGCCCGCTGGCGCACCGGCTGGCACGCGTCGCAGAATCACCTTGATCCGCGCCATCAGCTCGCGCGGGCTAAATGGTTTGCACAGGTAGTCGTCGGCGCCGCTTTCCAGTCCCAGCAAACGGTCAATCTCTTCCACCCGTGCGGTGACCATGATGATCGGCACCTCGGAAAAAGCACGGACGGCGCGGCACAGGCTCACGCCGTCCAGACCTGGCAGCATCAGGTCCAGCACCAGCAACGCCGGCAGTTCGCGCCGCAATGCTTCGAGCGCGATGGCGCCGTCGTGATACACGGTGGGCAGATAGCCGCTTGCGACGGCGTAGTCCGCCATTACCGCGGCAAGCTCCGGTTCATCTTCGACGATGACGATGCGTTGACTCATGCCAGGTCCTGGGGCAGGGTGATGGACGCCTGCAGGCCTCCCAGCGGGGAGCGGGAAAACGCGATGCGCCCGCCGTGCGCGGCCACGATACGCTGGCACAGCGCCAGCCCCAGGCCGGCGCCGCCATGGGCGCGGCTGCGCGAGGCTTCCACGCGGTAGAAACGCTGTCCCAATTGTGGCAATGCTGCTTCGGGCACGCCAGCACCGCTGTCGTCGACGCGCAGCACCAGCATGGCGCCGCTGTGTTGAACCAGCAGTTGCACCTGCGTGCCGTGGCCACTGTAGCGGATGCAGTTTTCCAGCAGATTGGCCAGCACCTGGCGCAGACGCTCCGGGTCCGCCCGCACCATGCAGGACGCGGTTGAGGGCAGAGTGGTGACGGTCATGCCGGCGGCGGAAAATTTGTCGACGAAGGCCGTGGCCTGCTCGCTTGCCAGTTGCGCGAGATCGAGCGGCGCGCGCTGTAAATCGAGTTCACCAACGTCGGCGCGCGCTAGCGCATACAACTGGTCGATCAGGGTGTTCAGGTCCAGCACCTGGCGCAGCATGGCGGCCGTGCCTTCCGCGCTGGCAGGACGCACCCCGTCCTGCAGCGCTTCTAGCTGGGCGCGCAGCACGGACAGTGGCGTGCGCAATTCGTGCGAGGTATCGGCCACCCATTGGCGGCGCGATGCTTCCATCCGGTCAAGCTGCTGCGCAAGCTGGTTGAAACTGCGCGCCAGTTCTCCCAGTTCGTCGCTGCGCGTTTCGGGCAAGCGCGTGTCAAATCGGCCTTCGGCCAAGGCCCGTGCACCGCCCGCGAGACCAAGGATGGGACGACGGAAGTGCGCCGCCAGAAGGACTGCGGCCAGAGCGCTCAGGAGCACACTGCCGACGATGATGGTCACCAGGCTTTTGCGTATCTGCTCCAGAAACACGGCGGCCATCGCGTCGCTGGGACTGGCCACGCGCGCCACCTGCAAGTAGCCGATAGTTTGCGCGCCCACGCGTAGCGCACGACGCGCGCCCGCTTCGGCACCGCTGTTGCGACCTGCCAGATACCGCTCGCCCTCGTCCAGCAGGGTGACGCGCTCGGGCAGCGCCAGTTGATCGGGGCTGGTCTCGACCCCAGTGGCAGCGGTGGGTGCGCCTGGAGGGGGCGGAGGCAAAGGCGGGAGCGGTGGTGCGGCAGGTGGTGGCGGCTCGGGGATCTCGCTGCCAATGGGCGCGGCAGGACTCCTTGGTGCAGCCGGCGCAACCGGTGCTATAGGTGCGATTGGGGGCACCGGTGGCGCAGGCACGCCGCGCTGGGCGTCCAGGCGTTCGAGTTCGGCTGCGATAAAGGCGTTGCGTGACCCGGACTCTTTCGGGAGAAAATCCCAGTTGCCATGCGCGCGGTATTGGCGGGTCAGGGAGCGTGACAGTTCATCGAGGCGATCGAGCTCGATCTGCAGGGCATAGTCGGAAAAGCTGTGCATCACGTTCTGGCGCATCAACATCATGGCGCCGCCCACCACGCCAAGGATGGCCAGCAGGACGCAGACAAACAGACGCAAGCCGATAGAGATTTTCACAGGCACGCTCGACATGGTGACGAAAGTCGAGAGTGTACGCGCTTTTAAACCTCGGTCCAGCGGCGCAGCAGGTTGTGATAGTGGCCGGTCAGGCTGACCACCTCCTCGCTGTCACCCAGGTTCGCGCGCAGGCGCGAGATGGTCTGATCCAGTTCGAACAGCATGGAACGCTGGGCGTCGTCGCGCACCATGCTCTGGATCCAGAAGAAGGCGCAAACGCGCTCGCCCGCGCTGACCGGTTCCACCCGGTGGACGCTGGACGACGGGTAGAGAATCATGTCGCCTGCCGCGAGCTTGACCTCGTGGGTGCCGTAGGTATCGGCGATGACGAGCTCACCGCCTTCGTAGGCATCCGGTTCGCTGAGGAAGACGGTGGCCGACAGGTCGGTGCGCAAGGCCATGCCGGTGCCGGGCAGTTGGCGGATGGCGCCGTCGATGTGATTGCCGTAGTGTTCTCCGCCTGCATAGCGATTGAACAGGGGCGTGACCGCGCGCAGGGGCAGCGCAGCGGAAAAATAAAGAGGATTGGTGGCCAGCGCCGCGAGGATCTGTTTGCCCAGCTCCTGGCCCAGGGGCGCATGTTCCGGCAACTGGCGATTGCGTTTGACTTGCGCGCCCTGGGCGCCGACGGTGCTGCGTCCATCGCACCAGTCGGCCTGGTCCAGCGCAGCGCGCATGGTCAGCACCTGCTGGGGCGAGAGGACTTGAGGGATATGCAGCATCATCGGCGGTTCTCGATCAGAAGCGGAAGTTGGCGGTCAGGCTGGCCGAACGCGGCGCGCCTGGCGAATAACGATAGCCGCTCTTGTTAATCGCTGCAATGTATTCCTTGTCCGCGACGTTGTACAGATTGAACTGCAGGTCGACATTCTTGTTTATCGGGTAGCTGGCCATTGCGTCGACCACCCAGTAGGCGTCGGCATAGGCCGGGGTGCCAACAGCGCCGTCGGTCCCGCGCAGCAGCTTGCCGACGTAGCGTGCACCGCCGCCCAGTTTCAAGCCATTGGCCAGCGTGTACGAAGTCCAGCCGGTGAAGGTGTCCTTGGGCGTGTAGGTCAGGGCGTTGGTGCCGGATGCGGTAATGAGCTTGCCGCTTTCTACCTTGGTATCCATGCGTGCGTAACCTGCGCTGACCAGCCAATTGCGCGAGAGCTCACCCGTCACACCCAGTTCCACGCCTTGCACGCGCTTGCGGCCAGTCTGGTAGTACAGCAGGTCGATCGGGTCTTGTTCCACTTCGTTCTTGACCGTGGTGCGATAGACAGCTGCCGAGAAGCTCAGTTTTTGCTTGAGGAAGTCCCACTTGGTGCCGACTTCGGTGGTGGTTGATGCCTGTGGCTCGTACTTGGGATTGGCGGCGCTGTTGGCACTGGTGGAAAACGCCAGGTTGGTGCCCGGTGGCGCCTTGGACGAGGCGACCAGGGCGTACACGCTGCTGTCCTTGGTCGGCTTGTACAGGGCCGAGAGTTTGGTGTTGACGAGGGTGTCGCCCAGTTCCAGATTGGTGGGCACCAGGGTGCCGATCGGCAGGCCGTTGGTGACGGCGGTCAGCGCGGCCACTGAGTTATAGCGCATGTTGAAGTGATCGACGCGGGCGCCGCCGTTGAAGATCCAGTTCTCGCCCAGCTTGACGGTGTCGAACAGGTACAGACTCTGGGTGCTGACAGTGGCGTCGGCGCCGGTGCCGTTGCGGGTCGGGTTCAGGTTATGCACGGCCATGGCAGGATTGGGGGCATACAGCGGGGCCGGATCGAGGGTACCGAGGCTCGCTGCGGCATAGCCGATGTTGGTCTGCTTTTCGCTGGTCAGTTCCAGGCCGCCCACAACGGTGTGCTTGAGCAGACCGCCATCGATGCTGATGGTTGCCACGCTCTGGTTGGTCATGATTTCGTTGGTCTGGTCCTTGACGGTGCGGTTAAGGCGGGCCAGGGTCCAGGTCGACGGATCGGCCGGATTCGGGGTCTTCAGATTGGCCGTGGTGGCGGTGAACGAGGACAGGATGTAGTCCTGGTGGGTGCGGCCATAGCGTGCGGTGTCGAGCAGTTTGACCGATGGCGTCAGATCGTGCTCGATCTTGATCGTGACCATGTCGGCCTTGACCTTGTCGTGGTCCGTGTTCGAGCCGTAGAAGCCGTGCGGGTCCACTGGCTTGGCGGTGTTGAGGAAGCTGCGGATCGGATTGGGCGAGACGTCCGGCGCGCTGTAGCCCGGCAGGCCGATGGTGGGCACGCCGCCGTCGGGCACGTTGTTCTGATCCACGTGCAGGTAGTCCAGGTAGATGCGGGTCGGGCCATTGAGGCCAAAGGCGATCGAAGGCGCAATCGCGCCGCGCTGGTTCTTGACCTGGTCACGGGCCGGGTTGCCGCTGTCCTGGGCCACCACGTTCAGGCGCACTGCAATGCCCTTGTCTGCGTCGATCACGTGATTGACGTCGGTCGTCAGGCGCTTTTGATTGCCGCTGCCGATTTGCACGGTGCCCGAGGTGGCTTCTTCCAGCATGGGCTGCTTGGTCACCAGGTTGACGGAGCCGGTCGGCGAGGAGCGCCCATTGTCAGTGCCGGCCGGGCCTTTGAGCACGTCGACCTGGTCGATGTTGAAGACGTCGCGCGAGATCGCGCCGATGTCACGCACGCCGTCCACGTAGATGCTGCTCGAGGAATCGAAGCCGCGCATGTAGATGGCGTCGCCGGTGGTGGTGCTGCCGTTTTCGCCCAGGAAGAAGGCGCCCACGCCTGGCGTGTTGCGCAGCGCTTCGGTCAGCGTCACGGCGCCTTGTTGCGAGATCAGTTCCTTCTTGATGACGGTGATGGACTGGGCGGTGTCGACCAGCTTCTCGGTGTACTTGGGGGACGCGGCTTTGTCGGCCTTGAAGTCGTTCTCGGCGCTACTGACAACCTTGATTTCTGCCAGCGTGGTCGGCGCCTTCACCTGGTCAGCTGCCCCCGCCTGGGCCGCGAAGGGAACGATCAGCATGGTGAGGGCGCTGCTGACATGGTGGTTGAAACGCGAGGTGGCGTGCTTGCGGCTGACGATATGGGACATGGTTTCTCTTGTGACTTGGTGAAGCCAGCCTGCATGGGGCTGGCGTGGAAGGACAGTGAACGAAGGACAGTGTAGAGGAATTTACACTTTATGTAAACGAGAATCGTTATCATTACGATTCTCGTTTGGTGGGATGGTCAGTACACGTCGCGCCGGTAGCGTCCCGTTTCCGTCAATGCGTTCAAGCCTTCCTGGCCCAGGGCAGCGGCCAGGGCTGTATCGACTGCCGCTGCCATGCCTTGCAGCGAGCCGCAGACATAAATGGCAGCGCCGCGCGCGACCCAATCGCGTACTTGGTCCGCCTGCTGTTCCAGCGCGTGTTGGACGTAGCGCAGTGGGGCGCCATCGCGCGAGTACGCCAGGTGCAGCGCTTCGAGCATGCCGGCAGCCTGCCACGCGGCGATCTCGTCGCCACACAGTGCGTCATGAGCGGCATTGCGCTCGCCGTAGACCAGCCAGTTGCGGCCTTCGCCTGCCTCGGCGCGCGCTTTCAGGTGGGCCCGCAGACCTGCCATGCCAGTGCCGTTGCCGATCAGGATAAGCGGGCGCCCTGCATTGGCACCGAGCCGGAAGCGTTCATGGGCGCGCACCCGCAGCGCGATGGGCGTACCTTGCGTCGCTTCAAGCGCGAGCCAGGACGAGGCGACGCCGCCGCTGCCATCTTCGCGCACATGCAGGCGCACCAGCAGTGCGATGTGGCCTTCGGTGTTCACGGAGGCGATTGAATATTCGCGCGGATAATCCGGGTCCCCGGGCGCGGAAATCTGCACCAGGTCCCCGGCTTCCCAGTGGGGCATGGCGCCATCGGCCGGCACCAGGGTGATGTGATAGACGGGTGCGCCGGCGCTGCCTTTGTTGAGCAGGGTGCGGCTGGCCAGGGTCCATGGATGATAGGCAGGGGCGCTCCAATCGGGGGCATCACTGGTGCCGGCCAGGTGGCTCAGGTGGTGCTGCCAGCGCACGATGGCGTCCGCCGCACCACGGTCCACTTCCACGCGTTCAAACAAGGGTTGCGCGCCGCGCTCCTGCAAGGCCGCGTCG
>JBJMVX010000187.1:0-3208 GCA_045810445.1 Massilia sp. | reverse complement strand
GGTCGCGACCGAGGTTCAAGCAAGCGCCTCGGTTCCCGTGACCGCAAAAGGTGTCACCAAAACCCGCACCAAGTCGAACAATTCCAACGATGCGGTAGCGCCAGTCCCTGCCGAGCCTGGTGCTCAAAAAGACGGCGCGCCAAAAACGAAATCGAATATCAAGAACGACTAGGCTAACTGGCCGCGCAGTCGCGGCTCTTAGTTAGCAACTGCCTCAGGCAATTTCCAAACGAATTTTTCAATTGCGCGATCGAACTCGTCAGTGAGTTCCTTGTACGGGCTTTGCTTTGGCCCTTTCAGCAAGACGATGAAACGGTAGGGTCCGTTTGCGGCAACGTAGCTGATCGCGCGCATGCCTGTCGGCAGTATCCCTTCATAGCGTGCCCCGTCAACGCCACCGACCTTGACCGCCTTGGCATCCTTGGCGCCTAGCGTCTTGTCGTAGGGGTTGCCCAACTTGACGACAGCATCCATGGCGTCGAACGGCTTCCCGTCAGGCTCCGCATAATTCCAGGTGACGATGTAGACCGCGCGCGGCAGATCGTTCGCCTTGGAAAATACGATGAGGCCGCCTGGCTTGCCCGCCTTGTCGGGTTTCTCGTCACGGTCCAATACCGCCAGGCCATCTGGAACGAGCAAGGTACCGATGGTGGTGGTGACCGTTTCAGCAAAGCCGATGGCAGGGATCAGCAAAAATAAGGTCATCAGCAGTTTGCGCAGCATGTTCATGGTGTCCTTGTTCGAAAATCGTCGAGATTGGAAATCAAAAGATCTGTAGTTACTTCGGCAGCTGCTTCCAATAGCGCATCAGCGTGCGCAGGGCTTCCGGCTTGTTCAAGGGTGTAAAGCCGCCCGCCTGATCCTTGGTGTTCAGACCATGGCAGGATGCGCAGGTGCGGATCTCGCCCGGCTGGAAGGTCAACCAGTTGCGTTCGCGGACCACCGCCTTGCCGGCGGCATCGGTCAACTGCCAGGTCATCGCACGGCGCGCCGGGACGAAAGCCGCGCTGGAACCATCTGCGCCCAATTTCACGCTGCCTGCCGGCGCACCAGGGTTGGCCGGGTTGGTGGCCTTGGGATCATGCATCGCCTGCGCCAGCGGACGGCGTCCTTCACGCGGCGAGGTGGCGCCGCCATAGCCGCGAATCTGGTCGGCCTGGAACATCTGCAAATGGCTGATGTCGTAGACCTTTCCGCCGTCACCAGTCTTGGTCACGCCGCCCGGCACGTGCAGATTGAATGGCTGCTGCTTTTCACCGCGATCACGGCTGGTGTTATCGCGCGTGACGATCAGCGCCAGGTTGTTGGCGGTGAGCCAGGCGCGCAACTGGGTCTCGTCCACGCTTTCTTCGAGCAGTACCGCGCGTTCCGGTGCTTCCAGTGCGTCGCTGCGGCGCGCAGGTTTGGCGCGCGGCGCCACTTCGACCGGGTCCAGCTCCCACAGCATGCCATCAAAATCGACGCGCGAATCCGGGTCCCAGAACCACAGCGTCTTGCGCGTGCCCGCTGTCAGGGCCTGGTCGGCAGTGAAGTATGCACCGCTGGCCTTGAGGGACTTCAGGCGCAGCTGATAGCGGTAGTGCGGCACTGCGCGCGTACCGTCGTTCTGGTCAAGGCGCGTTTCGGCCGTGTGCACCGCCACCAGCGAGCCGTCCGACAGCGGCAGCGGATTGCGGTACATGCCGCTGTGATTGGCGCTTGGCGTGGCACCATCGACGGTGAAGCCTGCCGTGTCGGGATGGGTAACTGCAGTGATGACCATGGTCTCGGCGTTGAGCGATGGCCCGCCGGTGAAGCGCACGATTTGATTGGAACCGGCGGTGCCAAATTCACGCACGTTGCTGCCGTAGTAGACGCCTGGGTGCAGCGGGTCTTCGCGCATGTGGAAGAGGCCACCGTCCGAACGGAGCAAGGTGCGATTGGCGAAGATCGACTCGATGCTGTAGTCGCTCAGGCTAGGATCGTTCTTGAAGGTGCGCGGAATATACCCGGGCCCAAATTCGTGGCGGCCCACATGGTTCAGGGTTTCTTCCGATGTGCCGTCTTCATTGACCTGCCAGGGCATGAAGTGGTTGAAGGTGTGGCCGTTGATTTGGTTGGCGATATTTTCCGGGTTGGTGTCGCTGCGCGGCTCCGGGAACACTTCATTTTGCAGGGCCAGGCGTGCGGCGCCTGCGGTTTCGTCGGCATACAGGAAGGAGCCGTTGGGCGGGTTGCCCGGGGCTGCGCGGTCGGCGTCGGCTTGCTGGTCTTGCTGCAAATGGTCCCAGCGCGTGAAGATGACGCGTCCGAAGCTGTCGATCGATGGACTGAAGGCGCCGCTGACAGTGTGATTGAGCAGGCGCAGGTCGCCGCTGGCCGGATCCAGGCTCCAGATGCCGGTTACGATGGCTGCGCTCTCGTATTCGTCGAGCTGCGGATACAAATGAGCTTCGCCAGTACGCGGACGGTCCGAGGTGAACATGATGCGCTCGTCACTGGCATAGAACGGCGACACATTATTGAAACCGGCCGGCTGGCGCGCCACCTTGGTGATATGGGCGGTGCCGCCCTTCTCCAGGCCGGTCACTTCGTACAACTGCCATTGATACTGGCGCACTTCGTATTGGGTGGCGGGCGAGCCGACCACCATGCTGAACACGGCCTTGGTTCCGCTCCAGTGGACGGCCGGTTCGCGCACGGCAATCGAAGTGCTGCCCTGGAAACCAGTGGCGCCGAAGCCAGCTTCCTGGGTCAGGTTGCGCACGCTGCCATCGGGATAGCGGATCATCAGGTCGCCACCGCGTGGCACGGCCTGCGGCGTGGCAAGGTGGTTGCCAAAGGTGGTGGTGCGGCTGGCGAAACCGGAGATCGGGACCTGTGTCACATACATGATGGGATAACTGCCCACCACCGCAGGCGGCGCGACCACGATGGTGGTGCTGGCCGTCTTGGTGCCTTGCGCGTTGGTGGCGCTTAAGGTGTAGGTGATCGCTGCAGCGGCATTGACGGTCTTGCTGCTCATGCCGGTAACGTCGCCCACGCCCTGGTCAATGGTGACGGAGGTGGCGCCGGTGACGTTCCAGGTCAAGGCAAAGTTCTGGCCGGCGTTGACGATGCCGGGATCGGCCGCAAAGCTGGCGATGACGGGCGCTGCGGTTGGCGGCGGTGTCGGCGTTGGTGTGGGCGTCGGCGTCGGTGTGGGAGTCGGTGTCGGCGTTGGTGTGGG
>JBJMVX010000186.1:0-8952 GCA_045810445.1 Massilia sp. | reverse complement strand
TTTTTTGACCGGTTCTGCTTCCACCGCCACTTCCACCGGCGCCGCCACAACTTCCGCTGCCGCAGCGACCTTGCTTGCCGCCGGCTTGCGACCGCCGCGCGGGCTGCGACGCTTCTCAACCGGTGCAGGCGCGACCTGCTCCACTGGTTCCGGCACAAGCTCCATCACCGGCTCTGGCATAGCCTCAGGAGCATGGAATACGGCATCCACCACCTCCACTTCCACCGGCTTGCGCCCACCGCGCCCACCACGACGGCGCGAGTCGGACTTCACAGGCATCTGCTCTGGAACGACGTCAGCTGCCGCATCCACCACTGCCTCCGTGCTCACCTGCTCCACCACCTGCGCATGCCCGTGCGCCTGGCTGCTGCGATAGACATACGCGCCCGATTTCTCATCGCGCCCAAACTCCAGCATCCCACGGTTCTGCGCTTCCTCCAGCAAATTGCCAAAGGTGCGGAAACCGTAGTACGTCTCGTTGAAATCCGGACGGCGACGCTTGAGAGTGTCCTTGAGCAGCGAGGCCCAGATCTTGCCGCTATCACCGCGCTCGGACACCAGCGCGTCGAACATCTCGACCACCAGCTCGATCGCCTGCGACTTGCGCGCTTCCATTTCTTCCTTGCGCCGATTGCCTTCGTCCGGCGAGCGCTTCGGTGCCGGTTGCTTGCGCTCGTCGCGCTTGGCCGCCGCACGTTTGACTTCACGCACCAGGTCATCGTAAAAAATGAATTCGTCGCAGTTCGCCACCAGCAGATCCGACGTCGACTGCTTCACGCCCACCCCAATCACCTGCTTGGCATTCTCGCGCAGCTTGGACACCAGGGGCGAGAAGTCCGAATCGCCACTGATGATGACGAAGGTGTTCACGTGCGACTTGGTGTAGCACAGGTCCAGCGCGTCGACCACAAGGCGGATGTCCGCCGAATTCTTGCCCGACTGGCGCACGTGCGGAATTTCGATCAGTTCGAAGTTCGCTTCATGCATGGTGGCCTTGAAGCCCTTGTAGCGCTCCCAGTCGCAATACGCCTTCTTGACCACGATGCTGCCCTTGAGCAGGAGCCGCTCAAGCACGAGCTTGATGTCGAATTTGTCGTAGTTCGCGTCGCGCACGCCCAGGGCGACGTTTTCAAAGTCGCAGAAAACTGCCATGCTGATGTTGTCGTTCGATGAAGCCATATGTTGTTCTCTAGGTGGAAAGTGTTGCCAAGCTGAGATTATACGCACCGGTCGCTCCAGCTCGCCGCTTCGGTTACAGTAGCGCCATCATGAAACCCGAACACCTCCAATTGCTGCTCACCCGTGAAATGCCGTACGGGAAATACAAAGGACGCTTCATTGCCGACCTTCCCGGTCATTACCTGGGATGGTTTGCGCGCGAAGGCTTCCCGCGCGGCGAGCTGGGCGAGCTGCTCGCCATCATGTACGAGCTCGATCACAACGACTTGCGCAGCCTGCTCGACCCTTTGCGCCCCGGGCGTCGGCGCCCTCCGCCGTGACATTCGCGACAAAGGTTGCAATAATGGCAGCCCCACCTTCCTGGAGCACCATTTGAACAAACTGTTTTTTGCCCTCGTCATCACGTTTTTCGCCAGCCCCCTGCGCGCCGACACACCACCACCGTACACGCTGGACGACACGGAAGTGCACACCTTGCACGCCAAGGATCTCAAGCGCGACTACCAGGTGCTGGTCAGCCTGCCACCGTCGTACAAGACCTCGACCCGTCGCTATCCGGTGGTGTTTGTCACCGATGCGCCCTACGCTTTTCCGGTGGTGCGCAGCATGGCCAAGCGCATGGGCGACCATGGACGCGGCTTGGAAGAATTCATCCTGGTGGGATTGGCCTATGCCAATGGCGACACCTCGGAATACAGCCGCCGTCGCGATTACACGCCGGTTCCCAGCACCGATACGGGTTTGGAATCGGATATGCCGGGCCGCAAGGTGCTGTTCGGCGAAGCGGAAGGTTATCGCCAATTCGTCGCTGCCGATGTCTTTGCGCTGGTCGCCTCGCACTATCGCGCCGACATGACGCGCAAGATTTTCGCTGGACATTCCTACGGCAGCCTGTTTGGGCTGCACGCCCTCTTCACCGACCCGGCCATGTTTGACCAGTACATCCTGGGCAGTCCCTCGCTGTGGTATGCCAAGCGCGTGATGTTCGAGCGCGAGAAGGCTTACGCGGCCAGCCACAAGGATCTCAAGACGGCGATTTATTTCGGTGTCGGCAGTCTCGAAGGCCGGGGCAAGGAAACCATGATCACGGACATGAAACAGTTCGAAGCCTTGCTCAAGTCACGCAAATACCCGGGCCTGCGCGTGCAGAGCCGCGTCTTTGACGACGAAACGCATTTGACCGTGGCGCCCGCCATCCTCACCCATGGCTTGCAATGGGTGCTGCCACAAGCGAAGTAGACGCTAGGGACGGCGCTTGTTGGGCATGGTGGTCACGCGCAAGATGGTGTCCAGCGACACCCCGTGGGACAGCAGATACCAGGTCGCCACTTCCGGTCCAAGTGCACGCAGCGAAACCAGGCCCACCGAGATTTTTCCGGCCATGGCATAGCTGCGCCTGCGGTCGGCCAGTGAGATGACGATATTGCAGCGCATGGCACGCATGCTGCACTCTCCCCGTGTTGATCAGCAGGAGATCATGCGCTGGCCTTTCGCCGCGCGCTTGTGCTGCACCAGCAGTGTCAGGGGAACTTATCCGATCGGGCTGCCGTGGCTGCCGCGCACGGCGCCTATCATCCAATGATTGGCATCGATGATGGCTTGATTGAAATCCGCAGGCGTAATAGCTAACTCCTGCAAGAGCGCGGAAATGGTCACAAAATCGCCGTCTTCCGTGGCCTGGCACAGCTTCAAGGCGGTGCCCAGGTCGCCCGTGCCTTGCAGCAGCGCTTCCTGGACCTGCTCGCTCATCGACAGCGGCGCCAGTACCTCGGGCAATTCCATGCCGAACAAGACGCCCAGCAAGGAAAACATGCCGGCGATAAAAGCCTGGTCCTGATCGGCCTTGTCCTGCCCTTTGACCTTGGCCAGTTGTTCCAGCAGGCGGCCACGCACGGCCACGCGGGCGAGCAGCATCGCCGAGCGCGGATCGCCCTGGCGCGCGGCAAACAGCATCAGATTGACCCAGCGCCGCAACTGCTGGCGTCCCAGAATCAGGATCGCCTGCGAGAAACTGCTGATCTTGCGGCCGCCACCAATGCCCAGCGAATTGACCAGCCGCAGCAGGTGGTAGGACAGGGTCGGGTCCTTGCGCAGCAGCGCCTCGATTTCGTGGGTGTGGGCGTCGGAGGCCACCAGTTGCGCCAGTTGCAGTGCCAGCGAGCGCGACGCCGCCTGGGCGCCAGTCAGCTTCGGTGGCGCTGCCATGTACCAATCGCCATCGACCAGCAAGGTGCCTGCCGGCAGGTCTTCCTTGACCAGGCGCTCGTCTTCGCGCTTGAGGATGCCTGGCTTGAGGCGGCTCCAGCCTGAACTGGTGAGCGCTTCGTCGTAGGGAGGGCCCAGGTCTTCACGGAAGTAAGCCGGCATTTCCAGCCCGAAGGATTGAAAGCCTGGCGTTTCGATCAGCGCCAGCAGCGCCGCTTCGTCGCCGGCACCCATGTCGATCAGCAGGCCGGCAGGAATGCCGCCCTGGTTGGCCAGTACACGAAACAGTATCAAGGGCGTGGCGCTTTGATTACTCATCATCGTTTTGTGGTGAAGTCCCAAGTCTTCCTATGGTACTCCGAAAATATTGGAATTTGCCAACGTTTGATGTCAGCCAGCCTTGGTCAGCCGCGGCAGGTGACTGCACAGGCGTTCGAACAGGCCCGGCCGCTGGAGTCGCTCGCGCCACCATTTGAGGGCAGCCCCCTCCTCGCCCGTGCGCCAGGCCAGGTAAAAGGTTTCGACACCCCGCCCTTCTTCGACCTGCTTTTCTACCAATAGGCCGGCGTCTATCGCAGTCTGCGCGCAGGGCTGGGGCAGGAAACCGAAGCCGAAACCTGCCACCTGCAGCGCGAACTTCGCTTCCATGGTTGGCACGGTCAGCGCATCCTGGCCAAACATCAGGCCCACCGTGCGCGGCGTCATGTTGCGGGCCGAGTCGGCCACGACGATGGCGCGATGGTCCTGCAGTTGTGATCGACCAAGCGGCTCCGCTTCGCCCGCCAGCGGGTGGCCTGGCGCCACTGTAAAGACGAAGGGCATCTCGCCAATGGCGCGCGCCACATAGCCTCCGCCAGCAGGGCCGTCACCGGCAACCCCCACCAGCAAGTCCACCCGCCGGTCGAGCAAGGCTTCCCAGGGACCGGACAGGGTTTCCTGCACGATGCGAAGCCGGGTCTGCTGGGCTACCGTGTAGAAGTCGCGCATATCGTCCATCAGCGCCAGGCTGGAAAACATGGAATCCATGCCAATGGCCAGCTCGGTTTCCCAGCCAGAGGCGATGCGGCGTACCCGGTGTTCCAGATCATGGGCCGCCTTGAGCAGGAAGCGGCCCTCCTTGAGCAAGGCGCGCCCGGCCGCGGTGAGCACCACGCGCGGGCCGTTGCGCTCGAAGACCTGGACCGACAGGTCGTCTTCCAGCTTGCCTACCATGTAAGAAATGGTCGACGGTACCCTGTGCAATTCCTGGCCGGCCTTGGAGAACGAGCCCCGGCGGTCAATTGCGTCAATAATCTGGAGCGCTTCAAGGCTGAGTCTTAGCATGCGAATTTTTCGATCATAGAGTGCAATATTTTCCGTTTTTCAAATGCGTTCAAGCCAAATATACTGGTTTCATTGCAGAAGAATTGATTCGAAATTATTGCACATTAACCTCAAACAGGAGCAAGCCATGTTACAAATCCGGAAAAGCGAAGACCGCGGCAACGCCAACCATGGCTGGCTGCAATCGAAGCACACGTTTTCCTTTGGCGACTACCACGACCCCCACCATGTCGGCTTCGGCCCGCTGCTGGTGATCAATGAAGACCGCGTGGCCCCAGGCCAGGGCTTTGGCACCCATGGCCACCGCGACATGGAAATCATTTCCTACGTGCTCGAAGGCGCGCTGGAACACAAGGATAGCATCGGCACCGGTTCGGTTCTGCACTATGGCGACGTGCAGCGCATGAGCGCCGGCAGCGGCGTGCGCCACAGCGAGTTCAATGGTTCCAAGACCGCGCCCGTGCATTTCCTGCAGATCTGGATCCAGCCCAATGTGGGCGGCATTGCCCCCAGCTATGAGGAAAAGCACTTCACGCCGGAGAGCAAGCAAGGACAGTTGCGCCTGATTGCCTCGGGTGACGGACGCGATGGCTCGGTGCTGATCCACCAGGATGCCGCCATCTTTGCCAGCCTGCTCAACGGCAGCGACCAGCTCAGCCACACCCTGGCCGCCGGCAGGATTGCCTATGTCCACGTAATCCGGGGCCAGGTGACAGTCAACGGCAATGCGCTCAAGGGCGGCGACGCACTCAAGATCACCGGCGAGCCTTCGGTGACGCTGGAACAGGCCGAAGCTGCCGAAGTGCTGGTGTTCGATCTGCCGGTCTAAACACGCTGGGGCGGAGGCTGGTTTAGAGCCCCCGCCCCAACGGCTGGCCGGGATTTCCGCTACACTTGCGGCTACAGCAATAGCTTGAGAACAGCATCATGTCGGCAACACCAAACGAAGACCTGTTGGATTACACCACCTCGTGCCTGCTCCCCACCCCATGGGCGCAGTTCACCCTGCACGCCTTCGTGGAACACGCGACCGGCAAGGAACACCTGGCCATGACGCTGGGTGACATTGGCGACGGCGAGCCTGTGCTGGCGCGCGTGCACTCCGAGTGCCTGACCGGCGACGTGCTCTTTTCCCAGCGCTGCGATTGCGGCGCCCAGCTCGAAGGCGCGCTCAAACGCATCGCCGACGAAGGTCGCGGGATTTTGCTCTACCTGCGCCAGGAGGGCCGCGGCATTGGCCTGGTCAACAAGATCCGCGCCTACCGCTTGCAGGAGGCCGGCGCCGACACGGTTGAAGCGAACCTGGCGCTGGGCTTTCACGCCGACGCCCGCAACTATGAACTGTGCCAACCCATGTTTGCCCAGTTCGGCATCAGCACCCTGCGCCTGATGACCAACAACCCGCGCAAGATCGACGCCATGGAAAAAATGGGCGTCAAGGTCAGCGAACGGGTACCGCTGCTGGTCAACCGCAACGCCTTTAACACCGGCTACCTGGACACCAAGGCTGCCAAGATGGGCCACATGATGAAGCCTTTGGCTGAAGCGGTCGCACAGGACGGCGAGCTGTAAATTCTGCAAATGCGGTAAGCTGATGGCAAGAAGAAGCAACTTTTTGCCAAAAGGATTGCATGAGATTCGTTCCGCTTGCCGTGCTGTTGTCCTGCCTGGGTGCCGGAACGGCTGCGCTTGCCCAGCCGAGCAAAGCGCTGCCGCCCGCCCCACTGCCTCCCGCTACGACCACCACTACCGCCGTACCACTCCCCCCCGCCGCTCCCACCTCCCCTGGCGCTGACGCGGCCGACAACACTGCGTTGCCACCGCCGTCATCGGCCGCGCAAAAATTGTATTCCTCGGCCAAGGCTGACCTGCTGCAGATCCGCATGCTGCTCAAAAATGCCCGCAGCCAGTCGACGGTCGGCTCTGGCTTCATGGTGGGCACCAGCAACCTGGTCTTGACCAACTACCACGTGGTGTCCCAGATGGCGATCGCGCCTGACGTCTACGTAGGCGAGTACGTGGACACTGACGGCAAGAGTGGCCCGGTGGAATTGCTGGCCGTGGACGTGCTGCACGACCTGGCTGTGGTGCGCCTGAAAAACCGCGTGGGTACAGGCTTTTTCGAGGTTCCCGACCATCCCGTCAAACTGACCCAGGGCCAGTATCTCTACTCGCTGGGCAATCCCCTGGACCTGGGGTTTGCCATTTCCGAAGGCGCCTACAACGGCATCATCACGCGCAGCTTCTATGACCAGCTCATGTTCACCGGGCCGATCAACTCCGGCATGAGCGGCGGCCCCAGTGTGACCGTCTCCGGTCAGGTGGCAGGCGTGAACGTGTCCAAGCGCCGCGACGGCGAACTGGTCAGCTTCCTGGTGCCGGTGCGCTTCGCCCAGGAACTGCTCAAGAAAGTGGCGATGCAAAAGGCGCCGCCCAAGGACTTCAATGCCCAGATCAGCGAGCAATTGCTGATCCACCAGCGCAGCATGATGGACAAGCTGTTGAACGCACCGCTGGACCTGAAGACCATGGGCCCGTACGTGGTACCGGTACGCGAATCGGAACAGGTACGTTGCTGGGGCCACTCGAACGCCAAGGATGAAGCGACGTATACTGCGGACGGGATGGCCTGCGCCATGGAGTCCGCTATTTTTGTGTCGGAAAATCTGCAGACCGGCCACGTCTCCATGACCCATCAATACGTGCGCTCGACCGGGCTGGACTCGATTCGCTTCGCGGCCTTGGCCAGCACCATGTTCAAGGCAGACAACCTGGGCACAAACAAGGACACGCGGCTGACCGGACCACTATGCACTGAAAAATTCGTCAAGACCAAGACCTTGCCACTGCGCGCGGTCACCTGCGTGCGGGCTTACCGCAAGTTTGCCGGCTTGTACAACTTCACCTTGTTGACGGCAAGCACAGATGATCCGAAAGCCAGCCTGCAAAGTCGGCTTGACCTGTCAGGTGTGTCGTTCGATAACGGCATGCGCGGCACACGCGCCTTCCTGGAAGCCCTAGGTCGCGGGAGGGGGCAATGAGCGGCCCGTATTTCGTGGAGACCCTGGCCCGCAATGGCGACGTCTTGCACCGGCACCAGATCGATGCACTGCCGATCCGGCTAGGACGCGCCTACGACAACGACTTCATCCTTGACGACGCCTTCGCCGCGCCGCATCACGCCGTGATCGAAGCAGACGAGAACGGCCAACTGCTGCTGCGCGACCTGGGCAGCATGAATGGTGTGATCCATCGCGGCAAGCGACATGCCACCTTGCCGCTCGACGGCAACACCGTGATTCGCCTCGGGCACACCAGTTTGCGCATTCGTGCTGCCAACTTTGCCGTGGCCCCTGAAATGCTGGACCGCACGCGCCACGGCTGGGAAGGTGTGAAACCTGGCCTGGCTGGGCTGGTCTTGATCAGCCTGTTTGCTGTGTTCACGCTCTGGCTCAATGACAAGCAATCGTTCCAGCTGCTGCGCTACCTGCAGGCGCTGGCGTGGGGCATAGGCGGCGGGCTACTCTGGGCTGGTGTGTGGGCGTTTGCCAACCGCCTGTTTGGTCGCCATGCGCGGTTGGGGCGGCACCTGTTCGTGCTCGGCTGCGCGCTCGCCACCATCACAGCCTACAAGATCGTCTCAAGCATTGCAGCCTATGCGTTTTCGCTCGAATTCCTGACGCGCTACAGTTCGCACATGGCGATTGTCATTGCGGCAGGCATGGTGTTCTACCACCTGAGCACGATCAAACCGCACAATACGCGGCGCCTGGCCATTGCCTGTGCGATGTTGGCCTTGCTGGGTTCGGGGCTGACCTTGTTAAGCAATGAGCAGCGCAGCGGGCGCCTGGCCGACAGCCCGTATATGGCGGTGGTGCTGCAGCCCTCCTTGCGCGTGAGCCCTGACCATGGAGTTGACGAATTCATGGGCGACGTGAACAAGCTCAAGGCGCAGGCCGATGCCGAGCGCAGCAAGAAGGTCAAGGATGATGGCGGCGACGACTAGCAGCCAGCCTGAGCAACCATAACCGGAGCGAGATGATGACGACCAGCCGCCGAACCTTTCTCAAAGCAGCAGCAGCCATCGGTGCATCGCTCGCCTGGTGCGGACCGGCGCACGCCTCGCGCATCGTCTGGCATGAACGGCGCGATCTCTATCCCCAAGGCGTGGCTTCGGGCGACCCTGACCCGCACAGCGTCCTACTCTGGACACGCCGTCCATTTGCGGACGGTAAGCGCACATTG
>JBJMVX010000185.1:0-14974 GCA_045810445.1 Massilia sp. | reverse complement strand
GAAAAAGACCTGGGCAGCGCGCTCGGTGTGGCGCAGCAGATGATCAACATCCTCACCGAACAGAACGTGCAGCGCTCGATCAAGGAGCTGCGGGCCCAGGATATCCTGATCGCGCCTACCCTCGATGGCATTGGTTTTCTCGACTTTCATAATGTCGAAGGCGCCATCGGCGCCGGCCACCTGGCAGCCATGTCGGCGTCCAGCCGGCTGGCGCCGCTGGCCTTGAGCAAGGACGATTACGCGCTCTACGAAAACAATCGCCTGGCGCCGCCACCGCTGTCGGACGAACCGGTCAGGGTCGCGCAATTGAAGGTCGAGAGCGTGGGCAAGATCGCGCCCAAGGTGCTGGAAGTCCAGTCCGGCATTGTGGCCGGTCAGTCCTACACCCGCGAACAGGTGCGCCAGGCTGCCGCTGGCCTGTACGGGCGCGGCGACGTGGAACGTATCGAGACCGATGTGGATGACGACGGCGGCAAACGGGTGGTGAGCATCAAGGCGACCGAAGCGCGTTGGGCCAGCAGCCGCCTGCGCGTGGGCCTGGAGCTGGCCAGCGACTTTGATGACGCCAACAGTTTCGCGCTCAAGCTGATGCACGTGAAGACTTCACTCAATGACTGGGGCGGTGAGCTGCGCACAGTGATGCGGGTGGGTGACCAGCGCGACCTGGGCATGCAGTTGTACCAGCCGCTGGGCGCCGGTTCTCCCTGGTATGTCGCGCCATCGACGCAATACAACTCCGCTTCGCTGGACGCCTTTAGCGAAGGGCGGCGCATCAGCCGCTATGCGTATACGGGACGCTCGGTGAGCATGGTGCTCGGTCGCCAGCTTGGCACCTGGGGCGACCTGCAACTGGGATTGACACGCCAGCTGTCCGGCGTGCGCGCGGTGATTCCGGAAGCGCCCATCGGCCAGGCCATCGAAGGCTATGGCACCACCCAGTTCGTGCGCTACCGGGTCGATACCCTGGACTCGCTGGGCTTTCCCAGCCGCGGCAGTCTGTTTGACGCCCGCATCGAACGCGTGCCGGGGGGACTCGAAAGCGGCGCCGCCGTGGCGCGCTCCTCGCTGCTTGGCATGAGCGCGCTATCGACTGAAAACTGGGCCGGCCATGTGTATGGCGAATTCGCTCACTCGCAAAGCGGGGCCGCGCCGCTCTCGCTCGGCGGCTTCCTGCGTTTGTCGGGCACCGTGCCCGATTCGATCCAGGGCCGCAGCGTGGTGTTTTCCAGGCTGGTGATGGCGCGCCGCGTGGGCGCCCTGCCGGTGACCTTGGGTGGGGTGGTGCGCGCGGGCTTCTCGCTGGAAGCCGGTGGCGGTTTCGATCTGTCGCAGCCGGGTCAGGGCAGCTTGCTGAAAACGGCGGGCAGCGTTTTCCTTTCGGTCGATACCCGCTTCGGTCCGGCCTATGTGGGCGCGGGCGCCACCAAGGACGGCAACAAGACCATGTATCTGTTCCTGGGACCGATCTGGTAAAAGCGCCTTAGTGCTTCTTGGGCGCTGCTGCGGCGCCAGCGGCAGGGCTCAGGGTCGGGAAGAGCTTGACGAATACCTTGTGCAGCACCTGGTCGGCGCCCATGTCGTCGGCAGCGTTGGCCACCACCAGCGCGCCCGTTCCCCGTTCAGGAAACAGGGCCACGATGGCCAGCCAGTTGCCGTCCGAACCCTGGTGCACCAGGGCCGGACCCTGGCGGCCGGCGATGGTTGGCTGCACGCCCCAATCGAGGCCAGCCGGGCTGCCTGGTTGGGCCGTCTGCATCAACTGGTAGGATGCCTGGCTGAGCAGCTTGCCCTGGCCTTTGGCGCCAGCGAGCTGGTCCAGATTGAAGCGGGCCCAGGCGGCCAGCGGCATGTGCAGAAAGCCCGCTGGCGCATACATATTCGGTGCGCCGTCGTCATTGCCGCGCATGATCAGCGTCGGCTTGCCTTTGGCGTGACCGCGGTTCTGGCCGGCGCCGGTATTGCCAAAGCCAACGTGCTGCATGCCCAGAGGCGCGAACACTTCCTTTTCCATCAAGGCTTCATAACTGCTGCCGGTCACGCGTTCCGCAATGGCAGCAGCCACCAGGAAGCCCGTGTTGCTGTAGTTGAAGGGGCTCTCGGCTGCGCGCTCGGGCGCGTCCTGCAAGGCCTTCGCGATCAGTTCCAGGCGCTGTTCGCTGGTGGGGCGGGTGTCGACAAAATACGGGTCGAGCGCAGCGGCGTCCTTCAAGTCGCGCGGCAGGCCGGACTGGTGCGACAGCAGTTGCACGAGCGTCACCTTGCGGTAGTCCGGATGCATGCTCTCGGCCAGCTCGGGCAGCAGTTTCTCCAGCGGGGTTTCCCAATCGAGTTCGTGCTGCTCAACCAGGCGCGCGATCAGGGCCACCGTCATCACCTTGCCGGTCGAGCCGATCAGCCAGACGTCATTGGCATTGACCAGGTCACGCGCGTCGCTGCGACGCTTGCCGCGCACCGCCAGTTCGCTCACCTTGCCATCGCGCAGAATCACCGCGCCGACCGCAGGCACTTTGGAGCCGGCCATCGCCGATGCAAGCACGGCATCGAGCTTGCCGGCAGCGCTGGCAGGGGCCGCGGCGGCCAGGGTAAGGGCTGCGATGGCAGCTAAGGATCGTAACAGCATGGCGTCTCCGGGCGGGTTGGTTGAATTGATCGCGTTGTAACTACATCACGCCTCGCAGTATAGACAAGCCGCCGCCTGGTAAGAAGGGCAGGCGACAGGCTGTCGATTTGGCGGAACAGGCGGTCGAAACAGGGACGCTTTATTTACGGCGCAGGGCCGTGAAGGCGGCAAACTCCCAGGAGCGAAAGCCCAGCAGCAGGGTAAAGCCGTCGCGCTCGTCGGCGTCGAGGCGGCGATCGTTCTGGTGCAATCGCGCCAGTTCGCCCGCCAGTTGCTGGATCTTTTGCACCAGTTCGCGCGCGCTGCCCGAAGACAGGCGGGCGGGCAGGCACATGAGCGTCTCGCCGGGGCCGTCAAAACGCCCGCCGAAATAGTCGCCCACCACGTGCTCGCGCACATACTGCTGCACGGGGCCGTCGGCAATCCAGCGAAAGGCATTCGACACGCGCAGGCTGTAGCGGTTGCCGGCCTTCAGTTCAATGACGCCCAGACGGTCCAGCTCCACCATCAGCACAATGCATTCGGGCTCGGACAGGGTGTAGGTTTCAATGATCTGGTCCAGCGTCCAGTGACCCAGGCAGCAGGTGGCCACCAGCAGCAGCAAGGGGTTGGCCATGAGGGACTTTTCCTGGGCCGCCGTCAACGTGTCGGCGTGGGCGCGCGCATCGGCGGCGCGCCGCAGCACGTCCTCCATGGGAATGCCGGCCGCCTTGCAGATCTGTTCCAGGCGCGAGAGCGCCATGTCCTTCTGGCCGAACATGCGCTTGACCGAGGACTCGCTCATGCCGATGCGGGTGGCCAGCGCCTTGTAGGTGATGCTCGCTGCACGCAATTCGGCGCGCAGCACGGTCAATACGTGCTCGGGTGAGCTCATGGGATGCCTTGTGGAGGTGAATGTACCGTGTAACAGTACCGAATGTACCGAATAACGGTGCTTCGCACAAGCTGGTAGTACTGGTGGGCAGAACAGGGGAGACTAGGCACCGATGGCCAGAAAGCGGGAGTCCCTAGGGGGCTTCCGCTGGCGGCCCGCCCCTTTGCAAGCCCCTCCAGCAGTGCCCTCCAGACTTACCCTCCATCCTAGTCTTTCACCTGCGCTTAATCGTCCGCGTCGAGCTTGGCTTTTTTCAGCGCGCGCTTGGCTGCCTGCCGTTCCGGTCCCGGACCCTTTGCGTGCGGCCCGGCGGCGCGCAGCTTGGCTGCCACGGCTACCGGGTTGCGCACCTTGCCCAGTTGCTGGGAAGGCGCCACGGTCAGGCGCATTTTCTGGCGCGTGGCCAGTGCCTTGTTGGCCATGGCGTTCTCCTTACAGCACGTAGCGTGACAGGTCTTCGTCGACGGCCAGTTTGTCGAGTCGGTCGTTGACATAGGCCGCATCGATCAGCACCTGCTGGCCGCCGCTTTCGCTGGCCGTGAACGACACTTCCTCGAGCAGCTTTTCCATCACCGTGTAGAGGCGCCGTGCACCGATGTTTTCGGTGCGCTCGTTGACCGAGAAGGCGATTTCGGCCAGGCGCGTGATGCCGGCCGGCGCAAACGTGATGCGCACGTTTTCAGTAGCCAGCAAGGCTTCGTACTGGGTCGTCAGGCAGGCATCGGTGCTGGTGAGGATGCGCTCGAAGTCGGCAATCGAAAGCGACTCGAGTTCGACCCGGATCGGGAAGCGCCCCTGCAGTTCGGGAATCAGGTCGGACGGCTTGGCCAGGTGGAAGGCGCCCGAGGCGATGAACAGGATATGGTCGGTGCGTATCATGCCGTACTTGGTGTTGACGGTGGTCCCTTCCACCAGCGGCAGCAGGTCGCGCTGCACGCCGGCGCGCGAGACATCGGCCCCGCCCACTTCCGAGCGGGAAGCGATCTTGTCGATTTCGTCGAGGAAGACGATGCCGTTCTGTTCGACGTTGGCAATGGCTTTCTGCTTCATCTCTTCGTCGTTGATCAGCTTGGCCGCTTCCTCGTCCACCAGCAGCTTGAGCGCTTCGGCAATCTTGACCTTGCGCGGCTTCTTGCGCGCGCCACCCATGCCCGAGAACATGGACTTGATCTGCTCGGTCATCTCTTCCATGCCCGGCGGGGCCATGATTTCCATCTGGGGATTGGCCTCGGCCAGTTCCAGTTCGATTTCGCGCTCGTCCAGGGCGCCCTCGCGCAGGCGCTTGCGAAAGGTCTGGCGCGTGTTGTCGCCATCCTTGGACTGCTCGCTGGTGGCAGCGACGTTAAAGCCAAAGTCGCGCGCCGGCGGCAGCAGGATGTCGAGCACGCGCTCCTCGGCCGCTTCCTCGGCCTTCTGGCGTACCTTCTTCATTTCGGAGGCGCGCGTCTGCTTCACGCCTATGTCGATCAGGTCGCGGATGATGGTGTCCACGTCGCGCCCCACATAGCCCACTTCCGTGAACTTGGTCGCTTCGATCTTGATGAAGGGGGCGTCGGCCAGGCGTGCCAGGCGGCGCGCGATTTCGGTCTTGCCCACGCCGGTAGGGCCTATCATCAGGATGTTTTTCGGGGTGATTTCGTGGCGCAGGGGTTCGGCCACCTGCTGGCGGCGCCAGCGGTTGCGCAGGGCGATGGCCACCGCGCGCTTGGCCTTGGCCTGGCCGACCACGTGCTTGTCCAGTTCGGACACGATTTCCAGGGGTGTCAAATTCATGGCGCTCACTCCAGCGTTTCGATGATGTGCGACAGATTGGTATAGATGCACAGCTGGCCGGCAATGGTCAGCGACTTGCTGACGATTTCCTCGGGCGAGAGCGCGGTGTTTTCGTGCAGGGCCTTGGCCGCCGACTGGGCGTAGGTGCCGCCGGAACCGATGGCGCCGATGCCGTCTTCCGGCTCGAGCACGTCGCCGTTGCCGGTGATGACCAGGGTCGATTCATGGTCGGCCACCAGCAGCATCGCTTCCAGGCGCCGCAGCACGCGGTCGGTGCGCCAATCCTTGGCCAGTTCGACCGAGGCGCGCAGCAGATTGCCCTGGTGTTTTTCCAGCTTGCCTTCGAAGCGGTCGAGCAGGGTGAAGGCGTCCGCGGTGCCGCCGGCAAAGCCGCACAGGACCTTGCCCTGGTACAGCTTGCGTACCTTGCGGGCCGTGCCCTTCATGACGATATTGCCTAGCGTGACCTGGCCGTCGCCGCCCAGCGCAACTTGCTTGCCGCGCCGTACGCACAGGATGGTGGTGCCGTGAAATTGTTCCATATTCGCCTCAGAGTGATCTCTCCCACACTATGGGGATGGGAGCGCCAATTGCAAGCGCGAGAGACACCGGAAGCGGCGTGAACAGTCAGTACAAGGATCAGTACTTGTGAGGAAACAGCCGGGCGACTTCGGCGTAGCTGAGCAGCTTGAACAGGGCCGCGACCAGGTGGTTCATGTCGCGAAATTCAATTTTCTTCTCGGCAGCGATAGGGCGCAGGCGGTTGAGCATGGCACTGGCCGCGCCAAAATCGACCCGCGACAGGCGCGAGCAATCGATCAAGAGGGTAGGTGCATGGGCCGCATAGGCATCAATCGCATCAAACAGGCTGTTGGCGCCGCTATTGATGACGGCCGGCAGCATGAAGCATTCGGTGCCGGACGGCGCCGTGATGGTGTTGGTGGTGGCCACGTGCTGGGGCGTTTCAAACGAGGGCGGCGACACCTCGAAGGTGACGCAGTAGTCCATCGCCGTTTCTTCGAAATCTTTTTCGCGGTTCTGCAATTGCAGCAGGGCCAGGAGCAGCAGCCAGGGCGCTTCGCTGCCGTCGCGCTCGCCGATGGTGATGGTCGAGCGCACCAGTTCCGACAATTCGGAGGCGCCAGCGACGATCAGTTCGCGTTCGCGTTTTTTCAGCACCGTCAAGGTATCTAGCATGAGCTGGCAACCTTCTGGCGTGACATCCTGGATGCGGCCAAATTCCAGGCGCAGCACCTGGTTGTTGTCAGCCAGGGCCAGCAGGCGCTCCAGGCGCGGGGCAACCTGGTCGTCCAGCACGCCGGCAAACACTTCGGTGGGCGTCACGCCCGCAAACGGGGTGTTGTCGGCGCCTGCCGCCGCGGGCGGCGCCCAGGTCGGGGGCGAGGTTTCAAACTGGCTGGCGTAATCGATGGCCACGTTGTCGAATTCGTCCTGGCGGCCCATGATCTGGTACAGGTCGAACAGCATCCACCACACGGTGCGGTCGGTGCGGCCCACGTCGCGCAGGCTTTCCAGCAGCATCTGCTCGGCCACGACGATCTGGTCGTTGGCGAACATGATGGCAATTTCTTCAATGATGGGCGCAGTTTGGGCAAACACGGGCGCGTCCGGCATGGCGTCGTCCGAGAGCAGCTCGGTCGTTTGCAGTTCGAGCATCGGCAAGGTGTCGCCGTCGTCGTCGGCCTTCTGGCCACTGCGGCTGCGCTTGGTGCCACTGCCCCAGGCAGGTTCCGGGGTATTGAAGATGTCATCGGCCATGGCCGATTCAATGGCGTCGATCTTGGCGGCGGTGGCGCGGGCGATCTCGCGCTGGCGTGCGCGCTCGGCGTCGCCATCGACAATCAGGCGCGACGGTTCGCCGCGCAGGCGCTCTTCAGGTGGTGACTCGGCACCGCCCTGCTTGCCCTCTTTTTTTCCCTTGAAGATTGAGAAAATACCCACGTCGTTCCCTGTTTCATTCGATCTGCCGCCACAAGCTGGCCGGCTCACCCGTGCTTCGATACCTTAGCACGGTAGCACGCGCGCGGTAAGAGCCGCGCGCTCACATCATCCCGTCCAAGCCGCTAGTGTAGCTCATAGGCAAGGATTACGTAGCCGCCTCTGAACATTCGGAAAACAAAAAAGCATGCGACAAGTGCCGCATGCTCTTCTACCGACAACGGACGGCGCCGGAATTCAATCGCCGTACAGTTTTTGTTTCAGTTCACGGCGCTGCTGGGCTTCCAGCGACAGCGTGGCGGTCGGGCGCGCGATCAGGCGTGGAATGCCGATCGGTTCGCCCGTCTCTTCGCACCAGCCGTAGTCGCCCGCATCAATGGCGGCGATCGATTGCTGGACTTTCTTGAGCAGCTTGCGCTCGCGGTCGCGCGTACGCAGTTCGAGCGCGTGTTCTTCTTCGATGGTGGCGCGGTCGGCCGGGTCAGGCACGAGCACGGTTTCGCGCAGGTGTTCGGTGGTCTCGCCGGCGTTCTTGAGCAAATCCTTTTCCAGTTGCTGCAGGCGGGCCTTGAAAAACGCCAGTTGCGCCGGGTTCATGTAATCCTTTTCGCCCATGGCGCGGATTTCATCTTCGGACAGGACGCGGCCATCGCTTGCAGGCACGGCGGTCGATTTGGTTGTTTTGGTCATGACTTCACTTACCTTCGATACGACAGAGGTTTTCATTTTATCAGCTAACTCGGCGGCTACACCCGCAACTGCGGTGCTGCGCGCGTTCGACTCGCTTGCCTTGACGGCCTTGGTGGGCGCCGCCTTTTTTGCCACTGCGCCAGAGGCGGCTGTCACGGCTGCCTTGGCCACCGGTTTCACGGCTGGCTTGGCGACAGCTTTTGCGGCCGGTTTGGCCGCGGGTTTGACGGCCTTCTTTGCCACTGCCTTCACAGCCGTCTTGGCAACCGGAGCAGCAACTTTCTTGGCCGCCGACTTGGCAGGCGTTTTCACGGCCTTGCTGGCTGCAGTTTTCGTCGTTGCGCTGTTGCCAGCCTTGGTGGGCGGCTTCGTGAGCGCTTTTACCGCGGGCTTGGCCGGCTTGGCTGCCGGTTTGGCGGCCCCCGCCTTGCCTGTCGTGGTCTTGCCAGCTGCCTTCCTGGCCGCCGGCGCGGCTTTCGATGCCGGTGCCAGCGCACTGGCGATTTTCCTGGCCAGTGCCGACGCCACGGTCTTGACCACCCCGGTCTTGCGCGATGCGGCCTGCGCTGCCGCTGAGCTTGTTTTCTTGGCGGATTTCGTCACAGTTTCCTTCATATTGCCATCCCGATGTCTTCCCTTCGCCGCTATGGCGTGTTGGCAATTCAGTCGTCAAACAAAGGTCATGCACGCAGGCCGCGCGCGTTACGTTACGCCGCCTCGAAAGACCGTGCATCACAAAACCGGGATAGTTTATACCAAACATTGTTCCAAACCGCGGATAAAGACATCTTTCGGTAAATTTTTGCCAATAAACACCATTTTGCTGCCACGTGTTTCGTTTTCGCCCCACTTGGCGCCCAAATCCGTGCCCATCATCTGGTGCACGCCCTGGAAAACCACCTTGCGATCGGCCCCTTCCATCAGCAGCACCCCCTTGTAACGCAGCATGCGCGGACCGAAGACCTCGACCAGGCTGCCCAGAAATTCATCCAGGCGGGCCGGATCGAAAGGGCGCTCGCTCTTGAACACGAAGGCGGCAATATCGTCGCTGTGGTGGCCCGAGGCCAGGCCTTCGTGGCCATGCGCGTGCTCGTGATCATGGCTGTGGTCGCAGGCGTCGGTATGCACATGGTGGTGGGCATGCGCCTGTTCTTCCTCGGCCTGCAGAAAGGCGGGGTCGAGGTCGAGCTTGTCGTTGAGGTTGAAGCCGCGGATATCGAGCACCTCGGCAATGGCGACCTGGCCGAAGTTGATCTGGCTAATCGGCGCGCGTGGATTGATGCGCTGCAATCGGGCACGCAGGGCCGCCAGCGCGGCGCCATCGACCAGATCGGTCTTGGAAATGAGCAGGCGATCGGCAAAGCCGATCTGGCGCTGGGCTTCTTCATGCTCATCGAGCTGGGCCATGGCGTGGCGCGCGTCCACCACCGTGATGACGGCGTCCAGCAGGTAGTGCGCGCCGACTTCCTCGTCCACAAAAAAGGTCTGGGCCACGGGGCCGGGATTGGCCAGGCCCGTCGTTTCGATGACCAGGTGGTCGAAATCGAGTTCGCCCGCTTCGCGCTTGGCGGTCAGGTTGGACAGGGCCACGATCAGGTCGCCGCGCACGGTGCAGCAGATGCAACCATTGTTCATCTCGACGATCTGCTCGCCGCTATCCTGGACCAGGATCTCGTTGTCGATATTTTCCTGACCGAATTCGTTCTCCACCACGGCAATCTTGAAACCATGGTCTTCGCGCAGGATGCGATTGAGGAGGGTGGTCTTGCCGGCGCCGAGAAAGCCGGTCAGGATGGTGCTGGGTATGAGGGCCATGATGTGCTTGCGGGTAGCCAGGAAGGAAGTGAGCGATTATGCCGTAATTCGGCTATTGCTTCCAATTGCCTGCCGCCGGCTTGAGATGGATCAGCAAATCGGCGCCACCGGCCAGGCTATTTGCGCTTGGCGCGGGGATGGGCCTGGTCGTAGACCGCTGCCAGATGCTGGAAGTCGAGCGCCGTGTAGACCTGGGTCGAGCTGATGCTGGCGTGTCCGAGCAGGTCCTGCACGGCGCGCAGGTCGCCCGAGGACTGCAGCAGATGGGACGCGAAGGAATGGCGCAGCACGTGAGGATGCACATTGACTGTCGTGCCCACGCGCAGGGCGTGGGCCTTCAGGCGCAGCTGGATCACGCGCGGCGACATGCGGCTCGCGCGCGTGGTCAGGAACAGGGCGGCCGAGCCATCGGCGGGCGGCGGGCGCACGTCCAGCCAGGCTGTGAGCGCAGCCAGGGCATGACTGCCGACTGGCACCTTGCGCATCTTGTTGCCCTTGCCAGTGACGGTCACTTCGCGCGCGGCCAGGTCCAGCCAGCCCAGCGAGGCAGGCAGGCCGCCCGCTTGGGCCGGGGTATAGACCACGTCCAGGCCCGCCAGTTCCGACACCCGCAGGCCACTGGAATAGAGCAGCTCGAACATGGCGCGCTCGCACAACTGGGGCGCTTCGGGGCGGGCGGCATCGTGGCTGGGCGTGCCGACCAGGTGCACGGCATCGTCCACCGACAGCGCGCGCGGCAGCGAACGGGCGCGCTTGGGTGCGCGCACCGCGTCAACCGGATTGGTCGCCAGTAGACTGTCCTGGGCCAGCCAGTCGAAAAAGCCGCGCCAGGACGAGAGCTTGCGGGCAATCGAGCGCGCCGAAAGCGACTGGGCATGGAGCTTGGCGGCCAGGCGCCGGATATCGGCCTGGACCACGCGCGCCCAGTCGGCCCCGCCCAGCAGCGCATCGAGCTGGGCCAGGTCGCGCCGGTAGGCGGCAATCGTGAGAGGGGAGAGCTGGCGCTGGGTGGCCAGCTGGGCCAGGTAGCGCTGGACGGCCAGGGCGTTGGCGCTGTCCATGGCGCTTGGCCTAGTCGCGCAAGGCGGCCAGCGCCGCGCTGGCCGTTTCGCCGATGTGGATCAGGAAGTCGGTGGCCATGTGCGCGGTAAAGCGCTCGGGGTCGGGCGAGCCCATGATCAAGAGGCCAAAAGCCACGCCGTCGCTACGCAGCGGCAAGATGACGGTGGAGGCCACTGCTGCCGGTTCGGCCAGCCAGCGCACTGCTTCGAAATCGTGGTTGCTGCCGCAATAAGGCGCCAGCATGCTGCTGGCAAACAGCCGCGCGTCTTCCGACACGCCCGCCACGTACCAGGCGGCATCGTGGGCACTGCTCAGGTCCCACAGGCGCAGCGTCACCTGGGGCACGCCAAAGCCATCACGCAGGCCGTTCACGACCGCGTCCGGCATGGCGGCCGGTGCGCGTGCCTTGAGCAAGCCCTGGGTCCAGGCATGGAATTTATTGGCAATGTTGGCATTGTCCTGGGCCAGGCGGATCAGTTCGCCCATGCGCAGTTCCAGCGCCTTGTACTTGTCGCGCATGACTTCCATCTGGCGCTCCTGCAGCGACACCGCCTTGCCGGTCAGGGGACTGGCCAGACGGACCTGGCCCAGCAGTCCGGCATGCTCTTCGAAGAAATTCGGGTTGTCGGCCAGGTAGGCGGCGACTGCGGTGGAGTCCAGCGTTGCGGTCATTGAGGTCTTCGATCGTTCGGTCTAAGTGATAGGCGCAATTCTAACCGACTGTTGCGGGCGTCCCATGAAAAAAGACGCCCGCAGGCGTCTTTTTGATCTGGCAGTGCAGCAGGATCAGAAACGGTGGCGGATGCCGACCTGGAGTGCACGGCTGTCTTCGCCTGGCACCTTGTTGAAACCGCCTGGCGCACCTGCCGAACCTGGCGTGTACTGGCCATCGTTCTTGTTGGTGATGTTGGCGATGACGGTGTAGACGTCGGTACGCTTGGACAGATTGTAGTCGTAACCAACGGCCACCAGGGTTGCGTCGCTGTTCGATGCGGTACGGTCGTTCTGACGGGCATACGATGCCATCAGGCGGCCGGCGCCAATCTTGTAGTGCATACCGACCTGCACGCTGTTGGCGTCGATCTGGGTATTGTTGGTGATGTTGGTCACAAACACATTGCGCAGGGCCGTTGCCGTTGGCGCGCCCAGTGGTGCCAGCGATGGCGCAATGCTGGTATCCCATGCAGCGATGTATTCATTGAGCAGCACCGAGTGCTGATTCTTCTGGTCGTGGTAGCCAGCGAATACTTTGAAGTCGCCAAAGGTGTAGGAGCCGCCCACGGTGCTGGTGGTCAGGCTGCGGCGGTCGCTCTGGTCGTAGCCCTGGTTGTGCGCGATACCGATGTCAAAGCCATTGGCCTTGTAGGTGGCAGCAGCGCCCCAGAATTTGTTGTAGCGACCCAGGTAACCGGAGTTTTTCGCGCCGTACATGAGCGAAGCGCCAAAGCCGTTCGGCGTGGCGATACGGTACTGGACCGATTTCTGCGAGCGGATATCCGCGCCCAGCGCGGTAAAGCCTGCCGAGCCGCCGGTGATGCCGCCCCATGCGCCTGCGGTGCCGTTTTCAAACGTGTCGGCAGCGGCAAACACTTCATAACCTGGGGTGTACATGCGACCGATCAGGACAGCGCCCGCTGGGGTGATCAGGCCGACCATGGCGGTACGGTCGAACAGGGCTTTTTCAGGATTGACCGCGGCCAGACCGAAGGAGCGCAACTGGGTTGCCAGGCCGGCGCGAATCGACGCAGGCAGGCTGCCCATGCCCTTGAGCAGGTATTGACCGTCGTTGTTGTACAGCAGTTGTGGCGTCTGGGTGCCGGTATCGAGTTCGATACGCGCTTCCAGGTTGAAGATCGCCTTGAAACCACCGCCGATGTCTTCGGTACCTTTGAAGCCCAGACGCGAACCGTCAGCGATACCGCTGACAATCTTGGTGGACTCGCCCTTGGTTTTCATGATGCCGGCGTCAGCGATGCCGTAAATTTGCACGCTGGACTGCGCCAAGACAGGGGCGGCGAAACAGGTAGCGACTACACCAGCAAGTAATTTTGTTTTCATTGCGTCTCCAGGATAATTTTGTGTAAAAACGAACGTGCGTACTAATTCGCTTTTGATCAATATGCCATCGTTCTTGTTGCTTGTACAGAAAGCCTGCCACACAGCTTGCTCGCGGTTGCGGAAATGACACAAAGCATTGCTGCCTTGTCCATACGGGCGTGCGGCGCGCGATCAGGTTCGCTGGTACGACAAGGGCGAAGCAGGGTTGCCCCAGGCTTCGCCCCCTTTGTTCTATGCCGCTAGCGGGGACTGGCCCCGCTGTGCATCAGAACGAGTGATTGATACCCAGATCAAGGTGGTTGATGCTGGTGTTCTTGCTAGGTGCAATTGCTGGTGCACCTTTCTTGTTCGAGATGTCCGCGTACAGGTAGGTGCGTTTCGACAGGCTGTACTCATAGCCCAGCGAAGCTTGCTTGACCTTCTCGACGCCGTCAGCATTTTTCTGGCCAATACCGGCCAGGAACTTGCTCGCGCCCAGGGTGTAGTTCGCGCCCACGACCCAGGCCTTGGTGTCCTGATTGATGGCCTTGGTGTGCGACTGGTCTTGATGGGTGATCGAGAACATCAGCTTCATGTCTGGCGAGACCATCACGTAACCGGCAAACGAGCGCACCTTCGATTCGATTGCATTGCGTTCCATTGCCAGCATCAGGGCGCCAGGACCGTTTTTCCAGGTCGCGGTGATCGAATACGGATTGGCCGACGCTGGTGCGTTGGCAGGGTACTGTGGTGCCAGGTTGATCAGCAGACGGCCAGGAACTGCCACGCCGCCGTTCGCTTCTTTCGAGGCGATCGTGGTGTTGATCTGGATGCCGGCAAATTCAGGCGAGTTGTACCAGACAGCGTTCGAGAAGCGGTTGGTCGAATTGCCTGGCAGGCCCAAAGGATCGGAGCTGTAGCCGGCGACGGTCAGGTCGGTCTGGAAACCGGCTGGCGATGGAATGCCATGGAAGGGCTCGAACGCAATGCTCGACTCCTGGAACGCGGTCAGGCCACGGCCGATGCGCAGGGTACCGAAGTCGCCGGTCAGGCCAACGCGGCTCTGGCCCTGGAACAGGGGACGCTGGATACCGCCGGCGCCTTGCTCGATGGTGCCGGTGTCCGGCTCGTAACGGATCTCAAGTTGGAAAATCGCTTTCAAGCCACTGCCCAGATCTTCGGTGCCTTTGAAGCCCAGGGTGTTGTTGGCACGTTTGCCGATGGCCATGGATTGGTCGGTACGCTTGATCAGGCCAGCGTCGACGTTACCGTAGATAACGACTGCAGATTGTGCTTGTGCAACACCGGCGACAGCGCCCAACACTGCCAGTGCCAGAAGTGATTTTTTCATGTACCGAGTCCTTAATAAGTGAATCATTCGAATCCAGGGAACTTGCTCATGTGCATCATGCCGCAAGACCAAGGATAGGTAAACCATAACTGCCGCTAGCGCCAAGATTGACGAGTTGGCTAATTATGAAGGCAGCCATTGGTGGATAGCCAATAAATCCGTGGTTGCTGTTGTATTTTTGAAACGCGAAGCCGGCGCGCGCATCCATGCTTGACAGAAAGCACTAAGTTTCCGCTTGGCAAATACTACCAGGGCCGGTTTGTGCCAAATCAAGGAAAGCGCGTTTTGCCCTCGGCAAGCTGACACCCTCCCGTAGACTTTGCGCAGGAACAGAACGCGGCGTCACCGCCTTTCTGTGTGGCAACTGAACTTCTGCATGAGGTGATGAGCACGATGGCAAATCGCGAAGAATTGGGCATGATCCGTGGCGCCCGCGGCGGCCAGCCTGGAGCCCAGCTGGCACTGGGCAGGCTGTACTTATATGGCAGTGCAGGTTTGCCCAAGAGTTTGCCGACCGCCCTGCACTGGCTCGATCGTGCTGCGCAGCAAGGTTGCGCTCAGGCCTGTGAATTGATCGGCAACCATATTCCTTACGAGCTGGCGCGCCAGCATGGGTCCAAGCTGCTGGCCTATTATGAGCGCGCGTTTGACGCTGGCGGTGTGCGGGCCGGTCTGGTGCTGGCCCAACTCGTGTTCTCGACCGACTGCCCACCGCTGGCCGATCTGGCGGCGCGCAGCAAGGCCCTGCGCGCGCTCGAAGCGGCGGCCCGTGCCGGGCTGCCCGAAGCGCAAT
>JBJMVX010000184.1:0-5870 GCA_045810445.1 Massilia sp. | reverse complement strand
TTCGTCAATGAAGGCGTGATCGCCGACGTGTTTGGCCCAGGCACCCACAAGCTGACCACCCAGACCCTGCCGCTGCTGACCAACCTGAAAAACTGGGACAAGCTGTTCGACTCGCCTTTCAAATCCGACGTCTACTACTTCAGCACCCGCGTGCAGACCGGTCGCAAATGGGGCACCCCGCAGCCGATCACGATCCGCGACAAGGACTTCGACATGATCCGCGTGCGTGCCTTCGGCATGTTCTCCTACCGTGTTGCCGACGCACGCAAGTTTTTCACCGAAATTAGCGGCACTCGCGAAATCTACACGCGCGATGAAGTTGAAGAGCAGTTGCGCGGCCTGTTGATGGCCACCATGGCCTCGTCGCTGGGCGGCGCCAACGTCGCCTTCCTCGACATGGCTGCCAACCAGGCGTTGATGGCGCAGCAGGTCAAGGGCGACCTGGCCACGGCGTTCGCACGCTACGGCATTGGCCTCGATGAATTCAATGTGGCCAGCGTCAGCCTGCCCGAAGAACTGCAGGCCGCGCTCGACGAGCGTATTTCGGCCGGCATGAAGGGTGGCCTGTCGTCGGACAAGATGAGCGGCTTCACCAAGTTCCAGGTCGCCAGCAGCATTCCGCTGGCCGCGCAAAACGAAGGTGGGCTGGCCGGCATCGGTGCCGGCCTTGGCGCAGGCGCCTTGATCGGCCAGACGATGGCGCAAGGCCTGGGCGCCACCATGGGCCAGCAAGGTGCACCAGCGGCACCGGCCGAAGTGTCGATCGAAGAGCGTCTGGGTAAGCTCAAGGGCATGCTCGACAAAGGCTTGATTTCGGCTGTCGACTACGACAGCACGAAGGCGGAGCTGCTCAAGAAGCTGATCGGCTGACCGGCCTTCCATGCAGACTGTTTCCTGTCCTAGTTGCGGCGCCCCGGTAGAATTTCGCTCACACGCCAGTGTCATGGCCGTGTGCGAATTCTGCCGCGCCGCCGTGCTTAAGGACGCCGACGAAGTCAAGGACGTCGGCAAAATCTCGGCAGTGCTGGAAGATTTTTCACCGATCCAGATGGGCGCAGCTGGCGTCTTTGGCGGTCGCAACTTCACTGTCGTCGGCCGCATCCAATTGCGTTACGACGCCGGTCGCTGGAACGAATGGTATTTGCTGTTCGACGACAGCAGCATCGCCTGGCTGGGCGACTCCTCCGGCCTGTTTACCATTACCACGGTGCGCGAGACCAGCGGCCCCCTGCCCTCCTTTACCGACCTGCGTCCAGGTAGCCAGGTCCAGTTAGGGAATCAGGCTTTTACGACCGCAGAAATTCGCGAAGCCGAATGCATAGGCGGCCAGGGCGAGCTGCCTTTCCGCGTGGGCGACGGCTGGCGCATACGCACTGCCGACTTGCGTCAAGGTGCTTCCTTCGTCACGCTCGATTACACCGACGGCGAAGTCCCGGTCGTCTACAACGGCTTGGCCGTCACCCTGCCTGAGCTGAAATTTCAGCTGCTGCGCGACGATGACCAGATCAAGGCAAGCGCCGGAAAATACCGCGGCAAGCTCGATGCCCTCGACTGCCCCAAGTGCGGCAGCACCATCAATTACCTGCCCGGCGTGACCACCAGCCTGGTTTGCCCGGCATGCTCGTCACAGCTTGATGCGGGCGGCCCGGAAGCGACCGTGCTCGCTGCCGGCGCTGCCGTCGACAAGGTACTCACAACCTTGCAGCTTGGCGCCAAGGCGACCATCCAGAACGCCCAGTACACCGTCATCGGCGCCATGGTGCGGGTTGACGAAGAAGGCACCAGCTGGACCGAATACCTTTTGTACAGCACCAAGGCCAGCTTCTTCTGGCTCATTGAAACCGATGAGGGCTGGTCACGCGCGAACGTGATGCCGGCCTGGCCAGAGTGGCCATCGCTGGACGCTACCCGGGTCAAACTCGAAGCTGGCACCTTCAACAAGCTGTACGACTATCTGGCCACGGTGCGCTTTGCGGCCGGCGCCTTCAACTGGCGCGTGGCAGCCGGCGACCAGGTGCGCGTGTACGAATTCGAAAGCGGCCAAACCAGGCTGGCGGCCGAACTTACGCCGTCCGAGCTGACCTGGTCGCGCTCCACGCCGGTGGCCTGGGACCAGGTCAAGGCCTGGTTCGGCACCGAGCTTAGAGGCGAAGCACCACGCAACTCGGGTGCCGGTGCTGGTAGCGCCATGGGGACCCAGATGAAATTCCTGTGGTGGATACTGGGCTTGAACGCGATTCCTTTGTTGTTCAATTTCGGGACCAGTTTCTGGGTGCTCCTGCTTGCCCTGTTTGGCCTGTTTTATCCTGCGAAGTACTTCAAGGGCGATGGAGACCATTAATGAACGGACGATACTTCTTTTACGCGATCATACTGACGGCGGTGACGACCGTCATCAACTGGTCCAGCATGATCAGCTCCTCGTCCAGTTCCAGCGGACGCGGTAGCAGCTGGAGTTCTGGCAGCTACGGCGGCGGCAGTTACGGCGGCGGCTATGGCGGCGGAGGCGGCGGCCACAAATGAGAAGCAGCACGCATCGCCCGGCTGGCACCCACCTGCTGGCCGACTTTTATGGCGTGGAAGCCGCTTTGCTGATCGCACCGCAGGCCATCGACGCCCTGCTGCGGTCCGGCGCCGAAGCGGCTGGCGCCCACATCCTGCACAGCCACTTTCACAGCTTCGGCGACGCCATGGGCGTGACCGGCGTGGTGCTGCTGGCCGAATCGCATATCTCGATACACACCTGGCCCGAATTCGGGTTTGCCGCCGCCGACATCTTCATGTGCGGTGACGCCCAGCCCAAGCTGGCGCTGGACCTGATCAGTGCAGCACTGAAGCCAACTTCCAGCATCGTACAAACCATTGCCCGCGGCGGCGCTGCCCTTCCTCTCTAATTTTCGCAACAAGACTTCACCATGACACAAGCTTTTGAAGGCATGCCCAAGGCGCTGGGCCATATTCGCGTCCTCGACCTGTCACGCGTGCTGGCAGGACCCTGGTGTTCGCAGAACCTGGCCGACCTGGGCGCCGATGTCATCAAGATCGAACGTCCCGGCGTGGGTGACGATACCCGCGCCTGGGGGCCGCCTTACGCCAAGGACGCCAATGGCAAGGACACCAGCGAAGCGGCTTACTACCTGGCCGCCAACCGCGGCAAGCGCTCCGTCACAGTCGATATCGCCAGTCCCGAGGGGCAGGCCGTGATCCGCGAACTGGCACTGCATGCGGACGTCGTGCTGGAAAATTACAAGGTCGGGCAATTGAAGCGCTATGGCCTTGACTACGACAGCCTCAAAGCCCTCAAACCGGACCTGGTCTACTGCTCGGTGACCGGCTTCGGCCAGGATGGTCCCTATGCCCACCGCGCCGGCTACGATTTTCTGATCCAGGGTATGGGTGGGCTCATGTCCGTCACTGGCGAGCGCGATGACTTGCCAGGCGGTGGCCCACAGAAGGCCGGCGTGGCATTGACCGATCTGATGACGGGCATGTACGCCACCGTGGCCGTGCTGGCGGCCCTGACCCATCGCGACCGCACAGGCGTGGGCCAGCACATCGACATGGCGCTGCTCGACACCCAGGTGGCCATGCTGGCCAATATGGGCAGCAACTACCTCAATAGCGGCAAGGCGCCCAAACGCTGGGGCAATGCCCACGCCAACATCGTGCCCTACCAGACTTTCGCCTGCGCCGATGGCCATATCATCGTCGCCACCGGCAACGATGGCCAGTACCAGAAATTCGTTGAAGTGGGCGAGCGCCCGGACCTGGCGGAGGATCCACGCTTTGCCACCAATCCGCTGCGTGTGCAAAACCGCGACGTGTTGGTGCCGCTGTTGGCCGAGATGGTCAAGACGCGTGGCCGTGAACAATGGATCTCCCAGCTTGAAGCGGTCGGCGTGCCCTGCGGGCCAATCAACAACATCGGCGAAGTGTTCGAGAACCCGCAAGTGAAGGCGCGCGGCGTGGCCATCGAGATGGACCATCCGGCCGCCGGCAAAGTGAAGCTGGTACGCAGTCCGATGCGCCTGTCCGCAACGCCCGCCGAAGCAGCGCTGCCGCCACCGATGCTGGGCCAGCACACTGACGAGGTGCTGCGCGAGGTGCTCGGTCGCAGCGACGCCGAGATCGCGGCCCTGCGCGCCAAGGGCGTTCTGTAAGCGTATGACCCATCAGGCCAAGGCCGGCTTCCCCTTCCGCCACCTGCTGCGCGACGCCGGCGTGGTGGGCGTCATGAGCCTCGCCTGTGCCATCATCATCACGGTGATCGTCGGCCGCATGCAGGACTTCTTCATCAACCTGCTGTTCTCGATGATTATCGGCGGGATCGCCTTCCTGATCATCGATGTCAGTCGGCTGCTGCTTTGGCGTGAAGGGCGCAACCCCAACAAGCTCGTCTTCGCCGGCATCGTGCTGGTCGCGGTACCGGTCGCGCAGTTTGGCGGCACGCTCCTGGCCGGCAAGCTGGCGGGCTTGGACACGCCGCCATTACGGAAAATGGTACTGGGCGGCTCCAACGGCATGATCCTGTTCACACTCGTGGTGACGCTGGCGGTGGGGACCTACCTGAGGAATCGCGAAAACCTGCTGCATGCCAAAACCGAGGCGGCCACTGAAAAAGCGCGTGCCGAAGCCATCGCGCGTCAGGCCTTGCAAGCGCAGTTGCAATTGCTGCAGGCGCAGATCGAGCCGCATATGCTGTTCAACACCCTGGCCAATCTGCAGGGGATGATCAGCATCGACCCGGATCGCGCCCAACTGCTGCTGGACCAGTTGATCCAATACCTGCGCGCCACGCTGGCGTCCTCGCGCGCGGAGGCAACCACCCTGGCGCAGGAATTCACGCTGATGGAAGCCTATCTGGGCCTGATGTCGGTGCGGATGGGGACCCGCCTGTCCTACACCCTGACACTGCCAACGTCCCTGCGCAGCGCCCAACTGCCGCCCATGCTGCTGCAGCCCCTGGTGGAAAACGCCATCATCCACGGGCTGGAACCGAAGGTCGATGGCGGCCATGTTACCGTCAGCGCGGTCGAGCAGGCAGGCGCACTGATTGTGAGCGTGGCCGACACCGGACTTGGCCTGGACGCGCCATCGGCCAAGAGCGGCACCCATGTCGGCGTCGCCAATACCAGGGAGCGCTTGCTGGCCCTGTACGGTGCGCAGGCATCCCTGGCGCTGGAACCGAATGCTGCGCAAGGTGCGCTGGCCCGCTTGACCCTTCCATTGAGACTGTCATGACAATACGTGCGCTGATCGCTGAAGATGAACCGGTACTGGCTACCGTGCTGGCCAATGCCTTGAAGCGCCTGTGGCCGGAGCTCGACATCGTAGCGGTCTGCCCGAACGGCATCAGCGCCTTGGAACAGGCGTTGGCATTGCGGCCTGACGTGCTATTCGTGGACATCAAGATGCCAGGGAAAACCGGGCTGGAAGCGGTCGAGGAACTGACCGAATCATGGGGTGCGGACCACGCCTTCCCCCAGATCGTCTTTGTCACGGCCTATGACGACTACGCCGTGCAGGCGTTTGAACATGCGGCCGCCGACTATGTGCTCAAGCCTGTCAACGATGTACGGCTGTCCAAGACCATCGAGCGCCTGCGCAAGCGCTTGTCGTCTGCGCCGCAAGGTGGCGACATGGCCCAACTGCTGGCGCAGGTGCGCTCCCTGCTGCCGACCACTGCCCCGGCGACCGAGCGCCTGACCATGATACGGGCGGCAGTTGGTGGCGAAGTGCGCATGATTCCCGTGGCCGACGTGGTGTTTTTCGAAGCACTGGACAAATACGTGAACGTGGTCACGGCCAGCGGCGAAGCCCTGATACGCACCAGCCTCAAGGAACTGCTGCCACAACTGGACGACAAGGTG
>JBJMVX010000183.1:0-15683 GCA_045810445.1 Massilia sp. | reverse complement strand
GGGTGTGGCAGGCAATCGCCTTTGGCATTGGCTACATGGCGGCCTCGGAAAAGCGCGGACGCATCGCGTTGGACGCGGCCAACGCCGAATTGCGGGCCACCCAGCTGCTGCTGGTGGACACCGTGCGCACTTCCGAGCGCATGCGCATCGCGCGCGACCTGCACGATATCGTGGGTCACCATCTGACGGCACTCAATCTGCATCTGGACCTGGCGCTGCGCCAGCAGGGCAGCGCCGCGCCACCGGCGCTGGAAACGGCACGCTCGCTGTCGCAGTCGCTGCTATCGCAAGTGCGCACCGTGGTCGGTGCCGAGCGCGATGCCCGCCACATCGCCTTGCGCGAGGCACTCGGCGCCCTGTGCGATGGCATTCCTGCGCCACGCATCGCGCTGACGGTGGAGGATGGCCTGGAGATCGAATCGGCGGCGCTGGCGCACGCCTTGTTTTGCTGCGTGCAGGAGGCGATCAGCAATGTCGTGCGCCACGCGGGCGCGAGCGCGTTATCGATTGCGCTGGCACGCGAAGGCGAGGGTATCGCGCTGCGCATCGCTGACGATGGTCGCGGCGATGGCGGGGCACCCGAGGGCAATGGCCTGCGTGGCATGCGTGAACGCCTGGCGGCACTTGGCGGCAGTGTGCGCGCGGCCAACGTGGCGCCGCGTGGTTACGCACTGCAGATCGATGTGCCCTGGGCCGGGGGCATGGCTTGATGCGCACCACCTTGTTGCTGCTTGCAGCTTGCCTGGCCGCGCCGGCGTACGCCCAGTCCACCCGCATGATGATGCCGGAAGGGACGTACGACGCTTCCCTGGGCGTGACGCTGGCGGTCACGCCGCACGCGAACCGGGATGGCAGCAACAGTGGCAGCCTGGTGCCGGCCTTGGATGTCCAGTGGAGCAATGGCATCTTTGTCTATGCGGGCCTGGAAGAAATCGCTGCCGGCTGGCATTTGTCCGACAATCCGGTGCTCAGTTATGGTCCTTTGCTATCTGTCAGCGGGCGCGATCAGCGCGGTGATGCGCCCGAGCAGCGGGGTGGAAAATCCATCCAGAAAGGCGGCTTTTTCAACTGGCATGCGGCCTACAATATTGAGATTGGCGGCGAATTGCTGGCCGGCGGCGGCATCGACGGTGGCGGCGCCATGGCCAACGCCCGCATCCAGTACAACATGCCGCTGGCGGCCCATCACTCCGTGACGGCGACCGCAGGCATGTATCTGGTGGATCACAGCTGGATGCAAGGGTATTTCGGTGTCACCCCAGCTCAGGCTATCGCTGGCGGCAACCCGCAGTACCGCGCCAGCGCCGGCGTCTTCTATACCTACGGCGACCTGGAATGGCACTGGCAGGTCGCCAATAAATACTGGTTGTATTCGGGCGTGCGAGTCAGCCGCCTGGGCGACTCGCCCGCCCATAGCCCCCTCGCGGGCGACCGTACCCGGGTCCACCTGCGCACGACGCTGAACTATCACTTCTGACGCGCAGCGCCGCAACGTGCCTTGCGCGCGGCGAAATGGGGGCGCTGTTAAAATAACGGCCTCTACGGGCAAGTTCCCACCATTATCTGAAGGAATGATCATGATCAAAGTTGGCATCGTTGGCGGTACGGGTTACACAGGCGTGGAATTGCTGCGGCTGCTGGCCGTCCATCCTGATGTCACCTTGACCGCGATCACCTCGCGCAAGGAAGACGGTTTGCCTGTGGCAGACATGTTTCCCTCGCTGCGGGGCCGGGTGAACCTGGCGTTTTCCGCGCCCGACAAGGTCGACCTGAAGCAATGCGATGTGGTCTTTTTTGCCACCCCACACGGCGTGGCCATGGCACAGGCGCCGGAATTGCTGGCCGCTGGCGTCAAGGTCATCGACCTGGCAGCCGATTTCCGCCTCAAGGACCAGGCCACCTTTGAACAGTGGTACAAGATTCCCCACACCTGCCCGGAGCTGCTGGACGAGGCCGTCTATGGCTTGCCTGAATTGAATCGCGCAGCCATCCAGGGCGCGCGCCTGGTGGCCAATCCCGGCTGCTATCCAACCACGATGCAATTGGGCTTTTATCCGCTGCTCAAGGCTGGCCTGGTCGATACGGGCAGCTTGATTGCCGACGCCAAGTCGGGCGTATCGGGCGCCGGTCGCAAAGCCGAGATCGGCACCTTGTTCTCCGAGTCCAGCGACAATTTCAAGGCTTACGGCGTGTCCGGCCACCGCCACACACCGGAAACCGTGGCCCAGTTGCAGCGTTTTAGCGCCAGCCCGGTCAAGCTGATCTTTACGCCCCACCTGGTGCCTATGATACGCGGCATGCATTCCACGCTGTATGCGCGCCTGACGGGCAGCATCAGCAATGAAGCCTTGCAGGCTCTGTTTGAAGAGCAATACAAAGACAGTCCTTTTGTGGACGTGATGCCTTTCGGCTCCCATCCGGAAACGCGCTCCACGCGCGGCGCCAACATGCTGCGCCTGGCGCTGCACCGTCCGGGCGACGGCGACATGGTCGTCATCCTGGTGGTGCAGGACAACCTGGTCAAAGGCGCCTCCGGCCAGGCCGTGCAGTGCATGAACCTGATGTTCGATTTCGCCGAAGACACGGGCTTGCAGCAGATCGCCTTGCTGCCCTAGTCCCCCGCGCAGGCGATCCAGATCAAGGCTGGGTCGTAGTGATGGCGGTAAATTCACTGTGGATCTGGCCGTTTTGACAAGGCCGACCTTTGGGGCGCCCGGCCTGTGTTGTTCCGGTGCGCCGACAGCCAGCTGCCACGGTGAGGAGTGCCATCATGTTTGGTCGTAATGCAAAGACGGAAATTGACAGTCTGGTCGGAATTTCCGCCCGGATCGAGGGAAACCTGTGTTTTACCGGCGGTCTGCGCATCGACGGCGAAGTGCATGGCGATGTGCTGGGCGGCGAAAGCAGCGATAATGTGCTCATCGTCTCGGAACACGCACGGATCGACGGCGATGTTCGCTGCGCGACCTTGATTGTCGAGGGCTATATCGCCGGTGATGTGTACGCCACCGAGCTTCTTGAATTACAGCCGAAAGGCCGCATCATAGGCAATGTCCACTATAAGAAGCTGGAAATGCACAGCGGCGCGACCGTTGCGGGCACCTTGACCCACCAGGAAAACAACGAGCCCGAATTCCATCTTTCCATAGCGCAGCCTGGTTTCAACAGGTAAGCGCAGCGTGCGACGCGCCAACAGTCTATAATGACTGTACTTGTTTCTACCGTAGGAGTTTCCAATGAATGCAGTCGCTGAAGCACCAGAGCTGATGCCAGCACCCATCGTCTTCACCGACAGCGCCGCGCAAAAAGTCGCGCAGCTGATCGAAGAAGAGGGTAATCCGGACCTGAAATTGCGCGTGTTCGTGCAGGGCGGCGGCTGTTCCGGCTTCCAGTACGGCTTCACCTTCGATGAAATCGTCAACGACGATGACACCACCATGGTCAAGAACGGCGTGCAGCTGTTGATCGATTCGATGAGCTACCAGTATCTGGTGGGCGCCGAAATCGACTACAAGGATGACCTTGAAGGCGCCCAGTTCGTCATCAAGAATCCGACCGCCACCTCGACCTGCGGCTGCGGCTCCTCGTTCTCGGTCTAATTCGCTAAAGTATCAGGCTGGATAGAGGGCGCCCAGTATTCTGGGTCCCTTCGCTCCGGTAACAGCGGGCAGATTGCCCGCTTTGCGTTTCTGGAAGCAGTATCCCAGCCAGGCAAACGCCAGCGCCTCCACCCGGTTGGGCGCCACGCCCAGTTCTGCCGTCGACCCTACGCGCGTGCTCGCGCCCATAGCTTGCGCCAGCGCGGCCAGCAAGGCGCCGTTGTACGCGCCCCCACCACACACATATAACGCCTCTGCATTCACGCCCTGCGTCCTGATCGCGTCGGCAATGGTGTGCGCCGTCAGCGCGCACAGCGTCGCTTGCACGTCCTGGGGCGCCAGCGCGCCCATGCTGGCGAGAATCGCGTCTAGCCAGTCCATGTGAAACAAGTCGCGGCCTGTGCTTTTCGGCGCGGGCAGGGCAAAGTAGGGATCGGACTTCATCCTGGCCAGGAGGACAGGGTCGACCTGACCGCCTGCTGCCCAGGCGCCGTCGGCATCGTAGTCCTGGCCCAGGTGACGTTTGACCCAGCCATCCATCAACACGTTCCCGGGCCCGGTATCAAAACCGCCCGTGCTGCCGTCGGCGTACAGAACACTGATATTGGCAATGCCGCCGATATTGACGACCACCCGGGTGTGGCCGGCCAGGCCGAAGCAGGCCTGGTGGAAAGCGGGTACCAGGGGAGCGCCCTGGCCGCCGGCCGCCACGTCCCGGCTGCGAAAGTCCGCAATCACGTCCAGGCCGGTCAGTTCGGCCAGCAAGGCCGGATTGTTGGTTTGGCGCGTAAAGCCCAGTTCCGGCCGATGGCGGATCGTCTGGCCATGCACGGCGACCGCCTGCACGGTCGCGCCGGCGGGTAGCAGGGCGCGCACGCACTCGGTGTAGCAGGTGGCCAGCGCGTTGGCGGCCAGCGCTTCGCGTTCGATTTCATTGGGACCGCTCGCCTGCAGCGCCATCAGGTCGGCGCGCAGCGCGTCGGGGAAGGGCACGAAGGCGCTGGCCAGCGTGGCAATGCCATCTTCGAAGTCGGCCAGCACACCGTCCACCCCATCCATGCTGGTGCCGGACATCAAACCGATATACAGGGAACTGCTCATGCGGGTCACCTAAAAAGTGTGCGGCCAAAACAAAGCGCCTTCGACCTTGTTGAAAGGTGGAAGGCGCCGTGGGGAGTGCGTCAGACTTAGCGGGCTGCCATTGGCGAACCGGTAGGGCGCAGCAGCGCGAAACGGTGGGTCATGTCGGCAGCAGCGACCATGAAGCGTGCCTTTTCTGCAGGCGAGAGCGGTGCCTGGGCAACAACCTTGACCGACAGCGGATCGCGCGCTTCGTTGGCAACGCGGAATTCATAGTGCAGGTGGGCGCCAGTCGACCAGCCGGTGGAGCCAACGTAACCGATGACATCACCCTGCTTGACCGACATGCCGCGGTGCAGGCCAGGCGCGAAACGGCTCATGTGGCCATAGGCGGTGGTGTAATTGGCCCAGTGCTTGAGGACGACGAAGTTGCCGTAGCCGCCTTGCACGCCAGCGAAATCGACCACGCCATCGCCCGAAGCGCGAATCGGCGTGCCCATGGCAGCGGCGAAGTCGATACCCTTGTGGGCTTTCCACGCGCCCGTGATCGGGTGCACGCGGTTGGCAAAGCCAGACGAAATACGGGAGAACTCGAGAGGGGACTTGAGGAAGCCTTTTTTCAGCGATTTGCCGTCCAGGCTGTAGTAACCGCCTTGCTTGGTGGTCGGATCTTCATACCAGACCGACTGATAGGTGGTGCCGCGGTTGGTGAATTCACCTGCCAGGATACGGCCGGCGCGCACCATTTCACCGTCTTGCCAGAACGTTTCGTAGACCACGTTGAAATGGTCGCCGCGTTTCAGGTCGGAACGGAAGTCGATGTCGGTCGAGAACATTTCAATGATCTGGGCCACGATGGTATCCGGCAATTTGCCGCCATCGCTGGCCGAGTCGGTCGCGCCGTACAGGGAAGTGGTGATGTCGCGGGCACGCATTTCCACGCGGCGCTCGAGTTCGGCAACGGTTTCCTTGGCGGTGAACTTGTCGCCGTCGCGCACGATCGAAATTTGACGCGCAGGGCTGTTCTTGGCGTCGACCAGGGTTGCCTTAAGCCATTGCAAGCTGCCGTTGTCACCGGTTTGCGCTTGGACGCGCTTGCCAGTGGTCAATTGCATGATGCTTTTCGCGACCTTGTCGGATTTGATGAAGGCAGCGGCAGCCGGATCATCGACGCCCAGGCGCTGCAAGAGCACGGCCAGGGTATCGCCTGCACGAATTTTTTCTTCGTGCACGAAATGCTGGTCGTCCTTTTGGAGGGCCGCGATTTGTTCTGCCAGGTCCGGCAAAACGAGATCTTGGGCGATGGATTTGACGGGCAGGTCCGAGGCGTCGGGTGCCAGTGGCGCAACGCCGGCTGCGCCAAATGCGCATACCGCGAGGAACAGGGCGCCGGCGCTAATGATGCGCGCTTTTCGCGTTGTTCCCAGCAGGCCGGTCCAGCGTTTGCCTGTGATTTTGTGTATAGGGTCCATGCAATCAGTTAAAATTTGCCGCTTGAACTACCCGAAGAGCACTACTTTTTATTGTTGTTATTGTGTTTAGTTTTCTGTCGGCAAGATTAATAGGATCGAGCATTATATCAAACTATTGAAGCTGCCCAACTTTTTCGACATCCGAATTTCAGACCGTTACCAGTTATATATGACTACTTCCCAGCCTGCAAAAGCCGCCCCCGCCCCCGTTTTGCCTATGACAGACACCGTGCTGGAGGCGCTGGCGATCACCAAGCGCGGCGTCGATGAACTGCTGATCGAGAGCGAATTTGCCCAGAAACTGGCGCGTTCCGAACAAAGCAAGACCCCGCTGCGCATCAAATTGGGCCTGGACCCGACCGCGCCCGACCTGCATCTTGGACACACTGTTGTGCTCAACAAGATGCGCCAGCTGCAAAACCTGGGCCATCAGGTGATTTTCCTGATTGGCGACTTCACCTCCATGATAGGTGACCCGTCGGGACGCAATATGACGCGCCCCCCCCTGACCAAGGAACAGATTGAACAGAACGCGCTGACCTACTTCAAGCAGGCGTCCCTGGTGCTGGATCCGGCGCGCACGGAAATTCGCTACAACTCAGAATGGTGCGACCCGCTGGGCGCGCGCGGCATGATCCAGCTGGCATCGCGCTACACGGTTGCCCGCATGATGGAACGCGACGATTTCACCAAACGCTACAAGTCTGGGACACCAATCTCTGTCCATGAGTTCCTTTATCCTTTGATGCAGGGTTACGATTCGGTCGCGCTCAAGGCCGATCTGGAGTTGGGCGGCACGGACCAGAAGTTCAACCTGCTGGTTGGACGCGAGTTGCAGAAAGATTACGGCCAGGAGCCGCAGTGCATTCTGACCATGCCGTTGCTGGAAGGTCTGGACGGCGTGGACAAGATGTCCAAGTCGAAAAACAACTATATCGGGATCACCGAGCCGGCCAACACCATGTTCGGCAAGCTGATGAGCATTTCCGACGTCATGATGTGGCGTTATTTCGAGTTGCTTTCCTTCAGTTCGATTGCCGACCTGGCTGGCCTGAAGGCGGAAATCGATGGCGGGCGCAATCCGCGCGACGCCAAGGTCATGCTGGCCAAGGAAATTGTCACCCGTTTCCACTCGGCCCAGGCGGCCGACGATGCACTGGCCGACTTTGTGAACCGGTCCAAGGGCGGCATCCCGGACGATGCGCCGGAGCTGGCCCTCGCAGGCGCGCCGCTGGGCATCGCTCACCTGCTCAAACAGGCTGGCCTTTGCGCCTCGACCAGCGAAGCCATGCGCATGGTCGAGCAGGGTGGCGTGCGTATTGACGGTAATGTAGTGAGCGACAAGGGTTTGAAAATCGAAGCGGGCAACTTTGTGCTGCAAGTGGGCAAGCGCAAGTTTGCCCGCGTGACCTTCAGCGCATGATCGCCCTGTTGCAACGGGTCAGCCAGGCCAGCGTGGTAGTGGAGGGCCAGCAGATCGGCGCCATTGCTGCCGGCTTGCTGGTCCTGCTGTGCGCGGAAAAAGGCGACACCGAGCGCGAAGCCGACCTGCTGTTGAACAAATTGCTGGCCTACCGGGTATTTGCCGATGAAGCCGGCAAGATGAACCGCAGTGTGACCGACATCGCTGGCGGCCTGCTGCTGGTTCCCCAGTTCACGCTCGCTGCCGATACCAATTCCGGTACCCGGCCGTCCTTTACCCCAGCCGCCGCGCCAGAAGACGGGCGCCGCCTGTTCGATCACGTGGTGCGCCAGGCGCGCGCTCGGCATGCCCAGGTCGAAACCGGGCAGTTCGGCGCGGACATGAAAGTATCGTTGACCAATGACGGGCCGGTCACGTTCTGGCTGCAGGTGGAGCCCAAATGAACTTTCTGGCAGATGGCGCCGTCCAAGCTCTCAGGGTAGGGAGCAAACAATGAGGCTCTGGAGTGACTCCTTCGCCGACGGCATGGCCATACCGGCGGAGTGTGCATTTGCCGTCATGGACAGGGTCAAACACGTCCGCTTTGCCAGCAACCGCAATCCCCACCTGGCGTGGGATGAGGTGCCCAACGGCACCCAGTCGCTGGTACTGCTGTGTCGTGACGTCGACGCGCCCACCGTCGGCACGGACGTCAACCAGGAAGGCCGCTTGGTCGCCGAGAGCTTGCCGCGCGCCGATTTTTACCACTGGGCCCTGATCGATATTCCGCTTGCCCTCTCTTCTATTAGTACAGGCATGTTTTCCGAGCTGGTCACGCCCCATGGCAAGCAGGACGCCCAGCAGGTGAACATCACCCGCCAGGGCCAGCCTTACACCTTGCGCCAGGGCGTGAACGATTACAGCGGCTGGTTCCAGGCCGATCCGGCCATGGCTGGTGACTATTACGGTTACGACGGACCTTGTCCGCCCTGGAATGACCTGCGCGTGCATACCTATTTGTTTACCCTGTACGCGCTCGATATTCCACGCCTGGCGCTCGAAGGCCGCTTCACCGGCCTCGACGTCAAACATGCCATCCATGGTCACCTTCTCGACGAAGCCCAGATTTTCGGCGTCTACACGCTCAACCCCGACCTTGCCGACACGCTCGACTGAATGACCACCCATATCGTACTGATACGCCATGGCGAAACCGCCTGGAATGCCGAGCGGCGCCTGCAGGGCCACCTCGATATCGCCCTGAACGCCGAAGGCTTGCGCCAAGCCGAGGCACTGGCAGACGCGCTCGCTGGCGAGCACATTGACGCCATCATCTCCAGTGACCTGCAGCGCGCACGCCAAACCGCCCAGGCTGTCGCCGACCGCAAGGCCATGGCGCTGCATACCGATGCCCGCTTGCGCGAACGCTGCTTTGGCGGTTTTGAAGGCTTGCTCTACGCCGACATCGAACAGCGCTTTCCACGCGAGTTTGCCGCGTGGCAGGCGCGTGAAGTCGACGCCCCCATGCCGGAAGGCGCGCGCCAGGCGGAAACCTTCCGCCAGTTTTACCAGCGCAGCGTGCACGCCATCAGCGAGCTGGCCGCGCAACATGCTGGCCAGTCGCTGGTGCTGGTGGCCCATGGCGGCGTGCTCGAATGCGCCTACCGCGCCGCCTTGGGCCTGTCGCTGGAAACGCCGCGCGACTTCCCTGTCCTCAACGCCAGCATCAATCGATTTCGCTACCAGCATGGACAGCTTGAATTGATTAGCTGGGGCGAGGTGGCGCACTTGCAGCGTGGCGTGCTGGACGAACTCAATTAAGCCGCTTTAGGCCGATGCAAGGATTCTTTGAATCTAGCGAGCAAATGCTTTATACAAAATAGTGCTTATTATTTGAGCAGCAAATCAGGTAAAATAGCCGGTTCCCGCTTAACTTTCCTGACCTGCCAGTGCACATCGGTCCCTACTTGCTACGCAATAATGTCTTCGTTGCCCCGATGGCGGGTGTGACGGACAGGCCATTTCGCCAACTGTGCAAACAGCTGGGCGCCGGCTATGCCGTGTCGGAAATGGCGGCGTCCAATCCGCGCCTGTGGGCTACCGAAAAGAGCTCGCGCCGCACCGACCACGATGGCGAAATGGAGCCGAAAGCGGTGCAGATCGCCGGCGCCGATCCGCAAGACCTGGCCGACTGCGCCAAGTTCAATGTGGACCGCGGTGCCCAGATCATCGATATCAATATGGGTTGCCCGGTCAAGAAGGTGTGCAATAGCTGGTGCGGTTCGGCCCTGTTGCAGCACGAAGACCTGGTTGAAAAAATCCTGCACGCCGTCGTGCGCGCGGTCGACGTGCCAGTCACGCTCAAGTTTCGCACCGGCTGGAACCGCGAAAATAAAAATGCCCTGCGTATCGCCCGCATTGCCGAGCAAGCCGGCATCCAGATGCTGACCTTGCATGGCCGTACGCGCGCCGATGGCTACACGGGCGAGGCGGAATACGAAACCATCGCTGCCGTCAAGGCCGAGGTAGGCATCCCGGTGGTAGCCAATGGCGACATCACGACACCGGAAAAAGCCCGCCTGGTATTGGCCAGCACTGGCGCCGACGCCGTCATGATCGGTCGTGCGGCCCAGGGCCGGCCCTGGATCTGCCGCGAAATCGACCATTTCCTGCGCACCGGCGAGCATCTGCCGGCCCCGCTGGTGGAAGAAGTACGCGCCTTGATGCATGAACACCTGCAAGCCCACTACGCCTTTTACGGCGAGTTCCTCGGTGTGCGCACCGCGCGCAAGCACATTGGCTGGTATGTGCGCGACTTGCTGGGAGGCGAAGCCTTCCGTCAACAAATGAATTTGCTGGAATCGACAGAGGCGCAGTTGCGCGCAGTCGACAGTTTCTTTGAAACCCAACACAGTCACGGCGACCGGTTACAATATCGCCCCGCCGGCGTTGAACAAATTGCATTGGCAGCATAAGCAGCACAGAAAACAACAACAAGATTCGGGACAACGCTGCCATCAGAGCAGCGCGAAAAGATCAATCAGCCAAGTGAAGCACGAAAAATGAGCAAAGAAAGTATCCAGGAAGTCGTCCAGAAAAGTCTGGAAGAATATTTCAACGACTTGGGCGAGCAGCAAGCATCGAATATTTACGACATGGTGGTCTTGACGGTCGAACGCCCCATTCTCGAAGTGGTGATGACGCGGGCCGAAGGCAACCAATCACACGCCGCGCAAATGCTGGGCATCAACCGCAACACCTTGCGAAAGAAGCTCCAGGAACACGGACTGCTGTAAACGTTTTAGCACACTGAGTGGCCGTGCTAAGGAGCGCGAGCCCATCGCGCCCCGCGCGCCAGTGCACCAAAGAATTCTCCACTACCAGGCCACTCCCATGATCAAACAAGCTCTCATCTCCGTTTCCGACAAAACCGGCGTGCTCGACTTTGCGCGCGCGCTGTCGGCGCAAGGAGTCAACATCCTGTCCACCGGCGGCACTGCCAAGCTGCTGGCCGACAATGGCGTGCCGGTCACCGAGGTGGCCGACTACACGGGTTTCCCGGAAATGCTGGACGGCCGCGTCAAGACCCTGCACCCAAAAGTGCATGGCGGCATCCTGGCCCGCCGCGACTTTCCCGAGCACGTCGCCAAGCTGACGGAACACGGCATCCCGACCATCGACATGGTGGTGGTCAACCTGTATCCCTTCCAGGCCACGGTGGCCAAGGATGATTGCTCGCTGGAAGACGCGATTGAAAACATCGACATCGGTGGCCCGACCATGCTGCGCTCGGCTGCCAAGAACCACAAGGATGTGGTGGTGGTGTGCGATCCATCCGACTACGCGCGCGTGCTGGCCGAAATGAAAGATGGCGTCGCCTACGACACCCGCTTCATGCTGGCCAAGAAAGTGTTTGCCCATACTGCCCAGTACGACGGCGCCATCACCAATTACCTGACCAGCCTGGGCGAAGACAAGGCCCACGCCACGCGCGCGACCTATCCCCAGACCCTGAACATGAGCTTTGAAAAAGTCCAGGACATGCGTTACGGCGAAAACCCGCACCAGTCGGCCGCCTTCTACCGCGACCTGGTGCCCGCAGCTGGCGCCCTGGCCAATTACACCCAGTTGCAAGGCAAGGAACTGTCGTACAACAACATCGCTGATGCCGACGCCGCCTGGGAATGCGTCAAGTCCTTGGGTGGCCTGGGCCAAAGCGCCGGCTGCGTCATCGTCAAGCACGCCAATCCCTGCGGCGTGGCCATAGGCGTGGACGCTTTCGATGCTTACACGCGCGCCTTGCAGACCGATCCCACCTCGGCTTTCGGCGGCATCATTGCCCTGAACACCGAACTCGATGCCAAGACCGCTGAAGCCATTGCCAAGCTGTTTGTCGAAGTGCTGATCGCGCCATCGTTTAGTGCAGAAGCGCGCGCCATCATGGCCGCCAAACAAAATGTACGCTTGCTGGAAATTGCCCTCGGCGAAGGCAACAATCCCTTCGACGTCAAACGCGTGGGCGGCGGCTTGCTGGTGCAATCGCCTGACGCCAAAAACGTCGGCCTGGGCGAATTGCGTGTGGTGAGCAAGAAGCAGCCAACCCAGCAGCAACTGCAGGACATGATGTTCGCCTGGCGCGTGGCCAAGTTCGTCAAGTCGAATGCCATTGTCTTCTGCGCCAACGGCATGACCCTGGGCGTAGGCGCTGGCCAGATGAGCCGTATTGACTCGGCCCGCATCGCTTCCATCAAGGCCCAGAACGCCGGCCTGACTCTGGCTGGTTCGGCCGTGGCGTCGGACGCCTTCTTCCCTTTCCGCGATGGACTCGACGTGGTGGTGGACGCAGGCGCCACCTGCGTGATCCAGCCGGGCGGCTCCATGCGTGACCAGGAAGTGATCGACGCAGCCGACGAGCGCGGTGTGGTCATGTTGTACACGGGCGCGCGCCATTTCCGTCATTAATCTGCACTAGACCAAGCGGGGGCGGACCGGCAGCTTGCCGTTCCGCCCCTGTTTTTTGCGGCTGGCAAACAATTGTTTGGCGAAATCCCACCAAACCTTGCCGCTCGGTATACCATTCGTTCATGATAATTTTAGGCATAGATCCCGGCTTGCGCACCACTGGCTTCGGTCTCATCGACAAGCAGGGTAACAAGCTGCGCTATATCGCCTCGGGCACCATCAAGACCGGTTCCGACGGCGAGCTGCCGAGCCGCCTGAAAACCATCCTCAAGGGCTTGGAAGAAATCATCCGCACTTACCAGCCCGACTGCGCGGCGATTGAAAAAGTCTTCGTCAACGTCAATCCGCAATCGACGCTGTTGCTGGGGCAGGCGCGCGGCGCCGCCATCACCGCCCTGGTCGCTGCCGACCTGGGCGTGGCCGAATACACGGCCCTGCAGGTCAAGCAGGCGGTCACCGGCCACGGCAAGGCCGCCAAGGAACAGGTGCAGGATATGGTCGCGCGCCTGCTGGTCCTGCCTGGCCTGCCGGGCACCGACGCGGCCGACGCGTTGGGCGTTGCCATTTGCCACGCCAACAGTATCGACGCGCTGGCGCTGATCGGCGCGCTCGCGCCTGCACTGTCCGGGCTGCGCATGAAGCGCGGCCGTCTCGTTTAAAGGTTTGCCATGATTGGTCGTATTTCCGGAATTTTGCTCGAAAAGAATCCACCGCAATTGCTGGTCGATTGCAACGGCGTCGGCTACGAAGTCGACGTACCGATGAGCACCTATTACAACTTGCCCCATCTGGGCGAGAAGGTCACCCTGTTTACCCACCAGGCCATACGCGAGGATGCGCATCTGTTGTTCGGCTTTGGCAACGCGGCCGAGCGCGCCGTGTTCCGTCAACTGATCAAGATTACCGGCGTGGGCGCGCGCACCGCGCTGTCCATCCTCTCGGGCATGACCATTGCCGACCTGGCCCAGGCCGTGACGCTGCAGGAAGCCGGTCGCCTGATCAAGGTGCCCGGTATCGGCAAGAAGACTGCCGAGCGCCTGCTGCTGGAATTGAAGGGCAAGCTGGGCGCCGACCTGGGCGCGCCTGGCGGCGTGGTCCAGCACGATGCGCAATCGGATATCCTCAATGCGCTGCTGGCTTTGGGGTATTCTGACAAGGAAGCGCTGGCCGCACTGAAAAATATGCCGACCGGCAGTACTGTTTCTGACGGTATCAAATTTGCGCTCAAGGCGCTGTCCAAAAGCTAAAAACCAGCAATGAGTATTCAGACCGACAATTTCAGCGAACAACGCATCATTGCCGCCACGCCGGCCTCGCCCAACGAGGAAGCGATCGAGCGCGCCTTGCGTCCCAAGCAGCTCGACGAATACGTGGGCCAGGAAAAGATCCGCGGCCAGCTGGAAATCTTTATTGCGGCCGCGCGCAAGCGCAAGGAAGCGCTGGACCACACCTTGCTGTTCGGTCCACCTGGCCTGGGCAAGACCACGCTGGCCCACATCATTGCACGCGAGATGGGCGTCAATTTACGTCAGACCTCGGGGCCAGTGCTGGAACGCCCGGGCGACCTGGCGGCCATCCTGACCAATCTCGAAGCGAACGATGTGCTGTTCATCGACGAAATCCACCGGCTCTCGCCAGTGGTGGAAGAGATTTTGTATCCGGCGCTGGAAGACTACCAGATCGACATCATGATCGGCGAAGGGCCGGCCGCGCGCTCGGTCAAGCTCGATCTGCAGCCCTTCACCCTGGTCGGCGCCACCACGCGTGCCGGCATGCTGACCAACCCCCTGCGCGACCGCTTCGGCATCGTGGCGCGGCTGGAGTTCTACAACGCGCAGGAGCTGACCCGTATCGTCACCCGCAGTGCCGCGCTGCTCAACGCCCCGATCAATGAGGACGGCGCGCGCGAGATCGCCTTGCGTGCGCGCGGCACGCCGCGCATTGCCAACCGACTGCTGCGGCGCGTGCGCGACTATGCGGAAGTGAAGGGCAATGGCGACATCACCAAGGCCATGGCCGATGCGGCGCTGGTGATGCTGGATGTGGATGCGGTCGGCTTTGACGTCATGGACCGCAAGCTGCTCGAAGCGGTGCTGTTCAAATTTGGCGGCGGCCCGGTCGGCATCGGCAACCTGGCTGCGGCCATTGGCGAAGAGAGTGACACCATTGAAGACGTGCTGGAACCCTATCTGATCCAACAAGGTTATTTGCAGCGCACGCCGCGCGGACGCATTGCCACGCCGCTGGCATACCAGCACTTTGGTGTGACTGCGCCGCGTACCAGTCCGACGGGCGACCTGTGGGACCAACCAGGCGTCTAAGCTCGGCGCACTAGTTTGCAAGATATTGTTTTGATGACGACACGGCGCTTCGGAAGGCGCTCACACAGGAGATGAATGTGGTGACTTCAAGATCTTGGTCTGGCGTGCTTGTCCTGGCAATGATGGCTGCACTGCCGCTCAAAGCGATGAGTGCTCATTTGCTGATCGAATTTGGTGGGGCCGACCATGTCAAGCTCGGTACACCGCTGACCAAGCTTCGCCTGCCGCTGGAGCAACCCATCCGCAAAACCGATCAACAGCCCAGTGGACAGTGCTTTTATGCGAGTCCGAAAAAGGACCCGCGCTTCGTACTGATGTTTCAAGCGGATGTTCTTACCCGAATTGATGTGTTGAAGCCGGGCTTGAGAACGGTGGCCGGCGTTGGCGTGGGTGATCCAGTCTCCAGAGTGCAGGCCGTATATGGCCAGGCCGTCAAGGAAGAGCCAGATTTCTATGACGAGAGGGAGCGCTACCTGACCGTCGCGTCGGAAGACGGGAAATATGCCATCCGCTTCATGACCGCCGAAGGCAAGATCTCCGCCATCATTTCGGGTACGGCCGAATCAGTGAAGTACGTCGAGGGTTGCCTGTAGCGCCTTGCTCTGCGCGTCGAGTGCCGTCAATTTGTCTGCCTAGGAATGCGCGGGGTCGCGCCGTCGCATCGGGCGATGCGTGCGGCCACTCTCGCCCGGCCATACGAATGCCAGGAACAGAAACACCGTAAAGCACAGCAGCGGCGCCGAGGCGACCAGGGCCGTCGCATTGTGCGAGGTCGTCAGCAACCAGCTTCCCGCCAGTAATTGAAACGCGATCATGCCGGCGCCCAGATAGCGCAGACGGGGCGAGC
>JBJMVX010000182.1:0-9317 GCA_045810445.1 Massilia sp. | reverse complement strand
CGATGAAGTGCACGATAGCGCGCCAGAATGCCGAAATGCGGTGTGAGCGGCAACTGGCGTGCCTGAAAGAATCGCTATATAGTCAGGCTGCCCGGAGAGGCGCTCAACCAGGAGACCGCAATGAGTTTGGAAACCCTGCTGCACAATCCGAATGCCTTGCCCACAGCGCCCAAGGTGGTGGAAGAACTGATCAGCAGCTTCGACGACCCCGATGTGTCCGTGGAAGCCATTTCCAGCAAGCTCTCGCTGGACCCGGTGCTGAGCGCAAAACTGCTGCGCCTGGCCAATTCAGCCTACTACCATGTCTCGCGCCGCATCGGCAATGTGGAAGACGCGGTGCGCATGCTCGGCTTCGTGACCGTGCGCACCCTGGTCATCAGTTCGGGGCTGGTGGGCGGATTCAAGACGGTGCCTGGCATGGACCTGAAACGCTTTTGGCGCTACAGCCTGCATACGGCGGTGGCGGCAAAATGGCTGGCGCGCAAAGTCGGTGTCAACACAGATTTGGCCTTCACGATCGGCATGATGCACGGGATAGGACAGCTGGTCATGCACGCCGGAATACCCGCTGAAGCGCAGGAGCTCGACAAAACTGTCGACAGCTATGCCAGCGACCGGCTGGCAGCCGAAATGGCGACCTTCGGCTACAACTACAGCGAAGTGGGCGCCGAACTGGCGGTGCGCTGGAAGTTTCCCGACATTTTTCCGGAAACCATACGCGACTTCCCTGCGCCGTCCAGCCGCATGGCCAGCGTGATGCATCTGGCTACCTGGCGCGCCCAGGCCGATGAGCAGAAATGCGACGCCGAGCAACGCGCCGCCAGCTTTCCGAAGGCGGTGGCCGACAGTCTTGGCCTGCGGGCCGAGGAAGTGCTCGATGAATTGCCCGACCTGGCTGAATTAAGCGCGGGCTTGGAAGAACTTATTCATTAGACATGTTTCTCTGTGTTTGATCTTTTTTCAAATTATTTGCAGATTCACCCTAAAGTTTCCCTTTGGAACTCCGATAAAGAAAGGACAAGCGGTAATCCATAGAAAAATTTTGGCCTGGTGCGCACATGACCTCCAACGAAGTCCTCACGATGTACGAAAATATTGCTGGCCTGACATCACGGATGGCAGGCGCTGCACAAGCGGGCGATTTCGACGGACTGGCGCGACTGGAGACCCAGTGTGCGGTGCAGGCAGCCCCGGTTGCCACGGGCGTTCCCGCCCTGGATGGTGCGGCCCGCCAACGCAAGATTGAGCTACTCAAGCAGATCATGGCGAACGACCGCGCTGTGCGTGCGGTCACCGAACCGTGGCAGTTGTCGGACGTGATGCAGGCTCACTGATCGCAGCAGCACTATTAAAAAAGCGCCTCGGGCGCTTTTTTTTCGCCGAAACTTTCCCCTACAAGTTTGCTATGTAGCACAGTCTGCATGGGTCCCCACTTTCGTGGGGACGACGATGTTCCGCCATCACCGCAGCGCCCTGTTCGGACATCACCGCAGCACCCTGTTCGGCCATCACCGCGGCGCCCTGTTCGGCCATAACCGCGTCGTCCTGTTCGGCCATAACCGCGTCGTCCTGTTCAGCCATCACCGCGTCGTCCTCGCGCATGCGGGGACCCATACACAATCGAGCTCTGCGTTGCGGGACGACGATGGTTCGGCCATTCGTGGCAGACCTTTTGAATCTGCTTCTACGAAATCGCCAGCTTCAGCGCCAGCGATATCCCTTCGGCCGCCTGAGCAATTTCCGGCAACGAGGGAAAACTGGGGGCGATACGGATATGGCTGTCTTCAGGGTCCTTGCCGTAAGGGTAGGCCGCGCCCGCCGGCGTCAGGGTGATGCCCGCATCTTTTGCCAACGCAATCGTACGCCGTGCCGCACCAGGCGGTGTCACCAGATCGATGAAGTAGCCGCCTTTTGGCACGGTCCAGGACACGCCAGGCACCGCTCCCAGATGCGCTTGGAACTGGGCCAGCACCGCGTCGAATTTCGGCTTGAGCAGCGCGCGGTGGCGGGCCATCAGGGCAGCAACGGTGGCGCTATCCTTTAAATAGTGCACGTGGCGCAGCTGGTTGATCTTGTCTGGGCCAATGCTGCGAATGCCCGCGTGCTTGGTCCACCAGGCGATGTTGGCCGGCGAACTTGCCAGGGCCGCAATACCCGAGCCGGCCCAGCTGACCTTGGACGTCGAGGCGAACACGATGGCGCGGTCAGGGTGACCAGCCTGCGCGCAAGCGCTGATGATATCGCCGATCTCGACGTTTTCTTCCGTCAGATGGTGGAAGCGATAAGCGTCGTCCCACATCAGGCGAAAGTCCGGTGCCGCCGTCGGCATGGCGGCCAGGCGGCGCACCGTGGCATTCGAATACACGCTGCCCGAAGGATTGCTGTACTTGGGCACGCACCACATGCCCTTGATGCTGGCGTCCGCTGCCACCAGGCGCTCGACCAGGTCCATGTCCGGCCCGTCGTCACCGAGCGGGATATTGATCATTTTGATGCCGCGCGCTTCGCAGATGGCAAAGTGGCGGTCATAGCCCGGCACTGGACACAGAAAGCTCACCTGCTGCCCAACCCAGGGCGCACCGCCCGGCACGCCATTGAGCAGCGCATAGACAATCACGTCATGCATCAGCGACAGGCTGGCGCTGCTGTCAACCACTACCTGCGCGGCCGGCACATTGAGCAGTTCCCCAAACAGCGCGCGCGCTTCGGGCAGGCCCACGCCCAGACCATAGTTACGGCTGTCAAATCCGTCCGCCGCGGCATAGCCGGGCAAGGCGTCAAGCAGCGCGTTGGAGAGGTCAAGTTGTTCGGGAGCTGGTTTGCCGCGCGACATGTCGAGTTTGAGTCCGCGCTGCTTGAATGCGTCGTAGAGTGCTTGTGCTGCCTGGGTCATTTGCTGGCTTTCCGTGATGAGATCACAGACAAGTATAGCCGCTCAGGTGGCGGCTTGCTCAGAGGCAGACAGTGGGGGGAGGAATTCGGGAGAGCGAGCACCAGGTATCTCCTGGTGTCGCCTCGTGCCGGTTGCATCCGGCGTCCATCAGCACACAGTAGGCTGGCAGACCGCTTCCGGAACAGGCGTTTCTTCAACGATCACCTGCTTATCGCGCCACACTATCGTTGGTGACTGCGCCAGGTCCTTGTTCCGTCTTTTGTTGTGCTCACCAAGTGAGCACGGAAACAAGTATAGCGCAGATTTCACGCTTGTGTAGACGACTTCGACACAAAATGATGTTTTTGTCACTATCGACCATCAAGCCTGCTCGGCCGCGACTTCCTCGGGCACCTCCAGGATGGGCTTAGGCTTGCGCTTGAAGCGAGCCGTCAGCCGCGTGTACCAGGCCACAGAGTCGGCTGCTGCGGTTTCCACCGACTGGGTTTTCTTGCGACTGATGACGAAGTACACGCCGCCGCCAATGGCTGCAATCAGCAGTACACCGAGGCTGACCCACAGCCATGGAAAGCCTGCCTCCTCCACCGGCGCCGGTTTCGGTTTCGGCACCAGCAAGGGCGGGGTCACCGGTTTGGCATGCGCCACTGGGGCGGGTTTAGGGGCCGAGGCCGCCGGCTCGGACTTGGCCGCCATCGCCAGTTGCAAGGCCTTGACCTTTTCTTCCAGCTCGACGATCTGGGCACTGAGCAAGCCGTTCTTGTAATCGATGGCCGCGCAAGCCTTGACCTTCTCATCGGACATGGCCGGACAGGACGCAGGCGCGGCCTTGCGCGGCAGGCTCAACACCGGCACGGTCGCGCGCGTGGTCGCGTCTGGCGCAGCCATGGCCGGTTTCGCCGATGGCAACGCAACAGGCACGGGAAGCGGCGCCGGCGCTGGCGGCGTGGGATCGGGCGTCAGCCACAAGGTCGCGGCGCGGATGCTGCGCTTGCCGCCCTCACCCAGGTCCAGGAACAGGTGGATGTATTCGGTATCGACAGACTTGACGGAAGTGATGTGCAGGAACTGCCGACCATCGCGCCGCATGACTGACAGGTTGACGCTGGCCAGCGCAGGATGGATGCCAATATTGGCGCCCTTGTAGACGTCCGGACTGGCCAGGCGCACGCTGACCGCCTGGGCCGGATCGGCCACGTTGGTCAATTCGATATCGGCCACCAGCGGCTGGCCAATGTGCGAGCTCACGGCGACGTCGCCCAGCTCGGCGGCGCGCGCCCAGGCAAACGTGGCCGCCAGCAGCAGTGCGCAGGCGAGGTGGATAACAGGGACGATGCGGCGCTGGTGCATGGGCATAGGGTACACACTCTCGGTTTCAGCCAGTGAAATTCCTAGCCATAGTGTAATTAACGCGCGTTGGAGTAAACTCTTTAATTCGCCTTCACCGGAAAATAGGATTTTCCTATTGAAATGCGTAGCCGCTTGAGCTAACGCTCCGCTAATCAACTAAAAAGAAAGATCTCCTGCTCACATGAAGATTTCCCACCTCGTTCGCCGCGCCGATGAACTCATTGATATGGGCGCCGACGTGCAATCGAAATCGATAAAACTACTCTCCCCCCGCCATTTGCTCCCCCTGCTCCCGTTGATGCTTTGCGCCTGTGCCGGTTCCGGCTCCCCAAGCGCTCGCATGTACGCTCCGGATACGACAAGACCAAGCGCCAACATTCAGTTTGCGCTGGGCGACACCAATACGACACTCAATTCCGCCTTCTTCTACCAGGATGCACAGGCATGCACGAATCGCTACGAAGTGGAGCTAATCAGCAAGAAAGTCGCTTCGGCTCCTGTCAGCTTCAACAAGGGAACACCGTTCGCATTCACCTTTTTTCTTCAACGAGGTCGTTCAGTTTGCCAAGGTACCGAAGAATTTACGCCAACAGAAGATGCCTACAAGATCGTGATTAATAGCGGTGGTGGACAATGTTACGTCACGGTGACAGAAACCAATCTGCAGGGAGACCGCCGCGCAGTGAGGACCGAGCGCAGGCAAGGCCAGACAGCCTTCACGCAAGCGGGTACATGGTGTCGTCCCAAAACCGGGCCATCGGTTTGACAAAAGGCCCGGCCGGGAAACCAACTAGCGCTTTTCGCATGGCGATGAAAATGCCGCGCGAAGCATTACAGCACTACTCACTGATCCGATCCTGCTGTTAAGTTGAATGCGACCCAAAGCAAAGTGCTCCATGCCATTGTGAATAGGCCGGGGCATGCTTCACATTAGAGTAAACTCTTGAATCCTCCTTCATCTGAAAATAGGATTCCGCTATGCAAACCCGCAGCGAAAAGGACAGTTTCGGCCCGATCGAGGTGCCTGCAGCGCGCTTGTGGGGGGCGCAGACCCAGCGCTCGCTCGAGCACTTCGCCATTTCCAGCGAGCGCATGGCGCCCGAACTGATCATGGCGCTGGCCCAGGTCAAACGCGCGGCCGCGGCAGTCAATCGCTCACTGGGCCTGCTGCCCGCGGACAAGGCCGATGCCATCGTGCGCGCCGCCGATGAAGTGTTGGCCGGCCAGCATCCGGACGAGTTTCCACTGGTGGTGTGGCAGACCGGTTCCGGCACCCAGAGTAATATGAACATGAACGAGGTGCTGGCCAACCGCGCCTCCGAACTCCTGGGCGGGCAACGCGGCGAAGGCCGTTTGCTACATCCAAATGACCATGTGAACCTGGGCCAGTCATCGAATGACATGTTCCCGACCGCGATGCACGTGGCCGCTGCGGCCGCTGTCACGCTCCAGGTCTTGCCAGCGCTGGCAAAGCTGCGCAGTACGCTCACGATCAAGTCGCGCGACTTCGCCGAGATCGTCAAGATTGGTCGCACCCATTTGCAGGACGCGACGCCCTTGACGCTCGGCCAGGAGTTTTCCGGCTACGTCGCCCAGCTGGAATATGCCGAGCACGCCTTGCGCGGTGTGCTGCCTGGCCTATTGCAACTGGCTGCAGGTGGCACGGCAGTTGGCACGGGCCTCAACGCCCATCCTGATTTCGCGGCCCGCATTGCCGCCGAACTTGGTTCACTCACGGGTCTGGCGTTCAAGACCGCGCCCAATAAATTTTCCGCACTCGCTGGTCACGACGCCCTGGTCGGCGCGCACGGCGCCATGAAAACCCTGGCCACCGCGCTGATGAAGATCGCGAACGATGTGCGCTGGATGGCGTCCGGACCACGCTCGGGCCTCGGTGAAATCACCATTCCCGAAAACGAACCGGGCAGTTCCATCATGCCCGGCAAGGTCAACCCGACCCAGTGCGAGGCACTCACCATGTTGTGCTGCCAGGTGTTTGGCAACGATGTGGCCATTACCGTTGGCGGCGCGTCCGGCAACTTTGAACTGAATGTCTTCAAGCCCATGATTGCACACAACTTCCTGCAAAGCGCGCGCCTGCTGGCGGACGGCATGCGCTCGTTTGAGGCCCACTGCGCCCATGGCATCGAACCGAACCGCGTGCGCATCGCCGAGCTGATGGAGCGTTCGCTGATGCTGGTGACGGCGCTGGCGCCCCATATTGGCTACGACCAGGCCGCCAAGATTGCCAAGAAAGCCCAGCACGAAGGCAGCACCCTCAAGCAGGCGGCGCTGGCGCTGGGCGCGGTCACCGAGCAGCAATTCGATCAATGGATAGATCCACTGGCGATGACGCGTCCCGGCCTGTAAACTGCGCAATCGAGCGACTCAACCAGAAATCCGGGAATAAAATGCAAAAACTCACTTTCGACCTTGCCGGCGAATTCGTCGAACTCAATCAGTTGCTGAAACTGGCAGGATTGTGCGACAGCGGCGGCGCCGGCAAGAACATGGTGGCCAGCGGCGTAGTCAAGGTTGATGGCAAGCAGGAATTGCGCAAGACCGCCAAGATTCGCGCCGGCCAAGTCGTGGGGGTGGGCGATGTACGGATTTCCGTGCAGGGGTAGTATTGCCGCGGACCAAGAAATACCTTGCAATCGGGCAATAATAAAATAAGCTGAAATTGGTGAACTGAGCGAGTCGCATGCGTCTGGACAAAACCGCGAGTTCTTCCTTGCTTATATTATAAGACGTTAGCAACCGGTTGAAGGTGGCCGCCATGGATAGCCCAGAACACAGCCCACAAACGCAGGAACGCTTGATCGGGGACTTGCGCCTCGTGATTGAAAACGCGGAAGAGTTACTCAAAAATACAGACCAGTACACCAGCGTGCTGTACCAAAATGCACGTGCCAAGCTGACGCTGGCTCTCAGCGCCGCCAATGAAGAATTGGCCCGTTTTGAAGACGCCCGCCTCGGGCGCCAGATCGAAGCCTGGAATGCCAGCGCGCCCGCTGCCGGCCTCACCGGCGAAGAGCGCATCTTGCACGCATTTAGGTAGCTTGTACCACGGCGCCGTCCTGGCGCCGTTTTCCCAGCAGCGCGTCCAGCGCAAAGCGGCCGGGACCAAACACCAGCAGCACCAGCAACATCACGCCCCAGGTCTTGTGATCATTAATGGCAGCGGGGCAATCGAACTTCCACAATTGCGGGTACGAAATCACGGCCATCAAGTTGACCATGAACAGGCCCAGTGCCGCCGGGCGCGACAGGAAACCGACGAACAGCAGCAAGGGCAAGGTCAGTTCGCCCGTTGCGCCCATGGCAGCGGCCAGCTCGGGCGAGAGCAGTGGGGTGTGATATTCGTCGGTGAACAGTTGTACCGTGCTTTCCCAATCCTGGATCTTGGTCAGACCGGACTTGAAAAACACCCAGCCTATGTACAGGCGCAACGCCAGGCTCATCAAGGAGCCGCCCCACTCGGTTAGCAGGCCATCGAAGCGGAAAGTGCTGCGGTACAGGTTCATCACGTTTTTCATGGTTATTCTCGGGTGGTGGTAGTTGGTGCTGCAAACAGGCCAAGGGAGAGCCATTGCTGCAAATTGGCGGCAATATCAAATTGCTCGTCGAGTTCAAATGCGGCGTCAAGCGCCTCGCCCATGGTGGCGCCGCCCTGCAGGATCGCCAGCGCGGCGTGGGCGGCAGCCGACAGAGGCTGCAGTTCGGTTTTCCAGCGCGGACGGACTAACACAGCCGCGCTGGGAATGGCCATATCAAGCGGGAAATCGGGGCCTTCTGGCTGATGCGCCTGCCAGAGCGGCACAATGGCCCAAGCCGAAGCAAACAGTGCCGCCGTCGGGTGTAGGGCAAAACGGGCTTGCTCGAACTGTTCGGGCGAGAGCGCAGCCAAGGCTGCCGCATCCAGGGCGGGCCCTTCGGGCGCGTAATAGTTGCGGTGCAGCGCCCATTCCAAACGCGCCAGGTCCGGCAGAAATGGATAGTCGGCCACATGGGGAAATTCGCGCAAAAAATCCGCAAAGCCCGCACCGAACTGATTGAGGTCCGGACTGTTAGATGGATGGGCCATGCCGAAAGCGCGGCTCAAGGCGGTGAAAAATTCCTCGCCCAAAAACTGGCGGATGACTGGAAAGGCAGCCGATAGCACCTTGTCCCAGGTGGCCGTGAGGTTGCCTCGATACAGGCCAAAGCGTTCCTTGCCGCCCGTCAGTTGCGGAAGTATCGCTGCTTCGCGGCCACCGTCGAACAGCGCTGCCGAAAACGCGGCCTGCAGGCTTGCGTCTGGTAGCTCCGTCGGCGTGGGCGGTGGCGCGAAGGCAGTGCGCAGTGTCGTGACCTGGGCGGCCTGCTTTGCCAGCGCGGCAGCCTTGGCCGCTTCGCCCAACAAAATGTCCAGCGCCGGCACGTCAGTATCCCATTCGATCAGGGTGGGCGCGCCGCCAAAGCGGGCCAGCGCGGCTTGGTACAAGGCCCACACCGGCTCCGCCACCGTGGCGCCGTGATGATCAATCAGCGCCGTCGGCGTGTGCAAATGGCCGGCAAGATGCATCTCGCCCACGCTGCCCGGGGCAATGGCTGCCATCGCTGCCAAGGCGTCTTCGCCATGGTTGACCTGATTGACGTACAGGTTGTTCACGTCGAGCAGCAAAGCGCAGCCGCTACGCTGGGCCAGTGCTGCCATGAATTGCGCTTCAGTCATGGTGTCGCCACGAAAACGCACATAGGTCGACACGTTTTCGAGCAGAATCTGGCGGCCCAGCTTGTCCTGCACGCGCCCAACCCGCTCGCACAGCAAGTCAAGCGCAGCCTCATCGAGCGCCAGCGGCAGCAAATCATTGAGTTGGCGATCGTGAACGGCGCCCCAGCACAGGTGTTCGGACACCAGCATGGGTTCCACCCTTTTCACCAGCGCCGCTACGCGTTCGAGGTGCTCGTCGGAAAACCCACGGGCCGACCCCAGACCCAGGCCCACGCCATGCAAACTGAAGGGATAGTCGCGCCGCAGTTGTTGCAGCACGTGCCAGTCAAAGCCTGACTGGTCGAGAAAATTTTCGGTATG
>JBJMVX010000181.1:0-9672 GCA_045810445.1 Massilia sp. | reverse complement strand
GCGTGCGAAAGTCATCGAGGTCACTGTGCCGTAGAAAGTCGCTTTGCGCGACCATGCCGATCACGCGCCGCGCGCGGTTTAGCACGGGCATCGCGTGCAGGTGGTGGTGGCGCATGGTGCGCCAGGCAGCGCCCAAGTCCGTGCCAAATTCCACCGTGACCGCGTCGGTCGACATGATGGCGCCGCAGGTGATGATGCCAAAACGCCGCTCGTAGGCGTGCGCTTCGGTGGCCAGGATGATCTGCTCAAGGTCATCGCGGCTCACGTCGAGCACCTGGCCATATTCCTTGAGCACGGCGTCGAGGTCCTCGCGCTGAAACCCCAGGCGCGATGTGGGCACCAGGTCACTGGTGGCGTGCTGGTTCTCTAGCGAGGAGCGCTGGGTGTGCGGATAGCGGCGCCCTGTCATATTGTTGTATAACAGCGCGGCCAACACCATTAAGGTGGAATTGAGCGCCACCGGCACCAGCGCAAATTGAAAGCCCAAGGCTTGCACGGCGGGACCGGCCAACACAGCCGTCAAGGCGACAGCGCCGCCCGGCGGATGCAGGCAGCGCAGGGAAAACATGGCCAGGATGGCCAGCCCGCCAGCGGCCGGCGCGGTCCACCAGGCCAGGCCCAGCAGCTTGACGCAGACCACCCCAGCGAGCGCCGATACGGTATTGCCACCAATGACGGACCAGGGCTGGGCCAGCGGGCTGGCGGGCAGGCAGAACAGCAGCACGGACGAGGCGCCCATGGGGGCAATCAGCCAGACGCCGCCCTTGCCCACGGCCGCCATGCACAGCGTGAGCGTCAATGCCAGCGCGAGCAAGGCACCCAGGCTGGCGCGTAGTTGTTCGGTACGACCGGCAGTATTGACGGCGGGGAGCAGGCTGGTCAGCCAGACAGGCAAGGCAATCGACATCGTGTGGCAGGTGGAAAAGTTGCACGAAAGACGCATTAGAACACAGGCGGGCACGCGCAGCATGGCTTGACAGCTTGCAAACCCTCGTGCTGCAGCCGGCCCTACCATGGACTTCTTGTCGCTCCAACGAAGGGGAATCCCATGTTACGAATATTCATTTTCAGCGCCGCGCTCTGCCTACCGATGGCGAACGCCCTGGCCGAGACTAGCCGTTTTAGCGATCTCTACGGCAAGCATTGCACGGCACTCGCGGGCGAACCCGAGAGCGGCATCAGCACGCGGCGCTGCAGCGGCGTGGCCGGTTACAGCCTGTTGATCCATGAAGCCCACGCCCAGACCACGGTCGATATCGTGACGCCAGCGCAGGTGGTCTATCCGCTGCAATTGTGGGAAGTGGTGACGCCTGGCCTGGCCTATGTCGGGCGCAAGGCGGAGTGGCGCATGGGTATGCGTGGCGGGCGCGCGGTACCGACAGCATTGCTGCTGCGCCTAGATACCCGCAATCCCCAGTCGGAAGGGCCGCGCCTTGCCGGCGGGGCGATTCTGACTGCCAGCCGCATCGCCGCCGACGGCGCCTGCGTGGTCTATCAGGGCAGTGCCACACCGCGTCAGGCCGATGCCCTGGCCAGGGCTGCGGTGCAAGATGGGCGGCGTCACTGCCTCGGTGTGTTCCAGGTTGACGCCGCCCGTTAAGACTTACTGGCCGCGTGGGCCCTTGTCGGCGCCCTTGTGGTCTTTCTGGCCGTCGTTCTGGTGGCGGCCAGCCACCTCGTTTTCCTCGGCGCGCTGCTGGTTCTTGCTGCGCTCTTGCTGGACCTGCTGAGCGTCGCGCTGCTGTTGGCGGGTATCGTTGTCGGGCTTGTTCATGGCGTTCTCCTATGAATGAAGTCTGACGATACGCTCAGTCCGCTTCCCCCTCTGTTCGACACGCAACATAGTGCCAGCTTCAAGGCAGCATCTGCGCCTGGACGGTCTGGAACGGCAGCATGTCGGCCTGCGGCCCACGCAATAGCGCATCGATGCCGTCGAAGCTGCTGTCGGCCAACGCCCAGCCCAGCGGCGTGTTGCGCTCGGCCCGCATGCCAAACCACAGAAAGCGGCGAGCATCGACCGGCAGCAGCCACTGCATGTCGCGCCGCTCGGCTGTCACGGCAAAAGTGGCGCGGGCAGTGCGCGTGTTGTACAAGCCCATGGGCGGGGCCAGCAATTCGGACAGGAAGCGCGTGTCCTTTGCCACAGCGGCCGGATCCTGCTTGCCCGAGGGCGCCAGCGCGCCAGGCGAATTGCTAATCACCAGCACCACCGGCGTGAGGAGAAAGCCGCGCGCCTGCCATTCGGTCAACACAGGCTGCATGGCAAAGAGCAGGTCGCGCACGGTTTCCACACCCGAGTTTTCAAAATAGCCGCCATCGATCACGCGGCCCCAGGCAAAGCGCTCCACGCCAGGCGCGCAGGCCACCATGTGCCGCCCTTCGCGACAGCCGTACACGGTGCCGGCCGGACTGAAATAGCTAAAGCGCGCGCTATTGTGGATGGCCGTTGCCAAGTCCATCTGCGCCAGGTCCAGGGCGGGATCGAGCGCATCGTAAGCATCGGGAAAACGGCCATCAATCGCCAGGTCGCTGGCAATGACGCGGTTGCCGCCAGCGACCAGGGTGGCATTGAGCAGCAGCGAGGGCACCGCCAGGGCGCTGTCGTCCTGCCACAGGGACGAGAGCGGCTGCTCCATGCGCGCACTGCCCGCCACCTTGCGCCAGGCGCTGCGCCAACTGCCTTCCATGGCGCGCGCGCGGTCAGCCGCCGCAAGGGGAAATGGCAGAAAACGTTGCAGCATATCGGGATAGAGCAGATATCCCAGGGTGGGCGAGAAAAAATCCTGGCGCAACAGCGCGCGCATGCAAGGCAGGTAGGCACCAACCAGGGTCCCCTTCGCGCACGGTGCACGCGCCAGCACACCAGCCTGCGCATCGGCCACCTGGGCGGCAAACGCGGCGCTGGCCAGGCTGCCGCCGGAGACGCCACTCAAGGCAAACAGATGGCGTCCAAAGCGCCCGCCACTGTCGTCCTGCAACTTGGCCAGCACGCTGCCGGCCCAGTACGCCGCGCGTATGCCTCCGCCTTCGGCAGCGACCAGGAAGATGGGGAAAGGTACGCCGGGCGTTAATTCTGCACGGTCGACCCGCGCTGCCAGCCAGGCGTTGACGTGGTGGCCAATATCGCGCCGCAGGGCAGGCAAGCCAGTCGCTTCCCCGCGCGCGACGGCATGGTTGTCATTCCACAGGCTGCAGACGACAAACAGCAGCAAAGGCAGGCCAGCCATGGACGGCAGGTGCGCCTGCTTGAAAAAATAGGTGAGCACCAGGTCGCCAAAGAGGATCCAGCTGGCCAGCGCAAAGCACAGCAGCGCCGGCGCGGTGACCACCGAGGTCACTGCCACCGGTTGCCACCAGAGGGCAGCGAGCAGCACAAAGGACAAGCCGATCGCGCTCACGACGGCAAGCACGGTGCGCCGCTGCAGGGCGGCAAAGCGTTGGGCATCGGGTCCGTTGCCGGCAAAATGGGCTGCAAACCAGCTGCGCCGCTTGGTGGTGAAGAGCGCCAGCGCCAACGCCGTGGCGCCGCAGGCAGCGGCCAGGGCAGGTGCGTCCAGGCGGAAGAATTGCACGCCAAGTACGGTGCCGGGCAAGACCCCCAGCAGACGTGGCAGCCAGTTGCGCAGTCCCTTGACGAAGGCCGTATCGCTGCGCTCGAGCACCGAGCTGGCGCCAAAGACCCGCCCCAGCGTCAGGCGTGCGCTATACCAGGCAGCGAGGGACCAGCACGCCACACTGAGGAGAAACAAGGGGAAATTCCAGCCCGGCTGGCTAAACAGGCGCAGGCACTCGACCCCTTGCGGCACCAGGATCAGGCACACCGTGCCAAGGGCCGTGAGCGACACGCTGTAGAAACAGCGCCACAGCAGCGAACCGAGTTCCTTGATCCGGGTGCCGGCCAGTCTGAACAGTTCTAGCATCACGTTCCCCTTGCAAGGCGATGCCTCAAGGGTGAACGTTGCTTTCGCAGCCGGGTTTGCGCCGGATCAAGCTCATGGCGGCCCGTGCCGCCATGCAGAACTTAGTCGAGCTTGATGAAGTGTTCGCGGTAGTAGCGCAGCTCTTCGATCGATTCAATGATGTCGGCCAGGGCCGTGTGTTTCTGATGCTTTTTAAAGCCGCCCACGATGGCCGGTTTCCAGCGCTTGCACAATTCCTTGAGCGTGGACACGTCCAGATTGCGATAGTGGAAGAAGGCTTCCAGCTTGGGCATGCCGCGCACCATGAAACGGCGGTCCTGGCAAATGGTATTGCCGCACATGGGCGATTTACCGGCCGGCACGTATTGCTTGAGGAAGGCGATCAATTGTTCCTCGGCCTGGGCTTCGGTCACGGTCGAGGCCTTGACCTTCTCGATCAAGCCCGAGCGGCCGTGGGTGCCCTTGTTCCAGGCGTCCATCTTGTCCAGCGTTTCGTCGGACTGGTGGATCGCAAACACGGGGCCTTCGGCCACGATATTGAGGTGCATGTCGGTGACCACGACAGCCACTTCGATGATGCGGTCGGTGTCCGGCTCGAGCCCGGTCATTTCCATGTCCACCCAGACCAGGTTGAACTCATTTGGACGCTGCTGCGCGGTGCCAGCTGTTATTTCAGTGTCATGTGACATAATTCTCTCTTGGCCTAAACAATCCTGCATTTTCTCACAGGCACCGAATGTATTCACTCGCGTTTTCACTATTGTTCGTCTCTTTCGTCGTTTTGACCCTGGTTTTGCGTTTCTGGCTGGCCACCCGCCAATTGCGCCACGTGGCCGCTCATCGCGATGCCGTGCCGCTGGAATTTGCTGAAAAAATCTCGCTGGCCGACCATCAAAAGGCCGCCGCCTACACGGGCGCCAAGCTGCAGTTCGGCATGCTGAACCTGGTCGTGGAAAGCGCGGTCCTGATCGCGTTCACCCTCCTGGGCGGCTTGCAACTGCTGGCCTCGACCATCGTTGGTCTCACCGGGCCAGGCATGCAGTACCAGATTGCCCTGCTGCTTTCCTATATCTTCATCAGCGGCCTGCTGGACCTGCCCTTCGATTACTACCGCCAGTTCGTGCTTGAACAACGTTTCGGTTTTAACAAGATGACCGTGCGCTTGTGGCTGACCGACCAACTCAAGTACGCGGCCCTGGGCCTGGCCCTGGGCTTGCCTGTGCTGTGGGTGGTGCTGCAATTGATGCGCGAGAGCGGACAACTGTGGTGGTTGTACAGCTGGCTGGTGCTGATCGGCTTTCAATTATTGATGATGGTGATAGCCCCGACCTGGATCATGCCGCTGTTTAATAAGTTCACGCCGCTGGAGGACGCCAGCCTCAAGCAGCGAATTGAAGGCTTGCTCGATCGCGCAGGCTTTGTTGCCAAGGGCTTGTTCATCATGGACGGCTCCAAGCGCAGCGGCCACAGCAATGCATTTTTTTCCGGCTTCGGCGCCAACAAACGCATCGTGTTTTTCGATACCCTGATCGCCCGCCTGACACCAGCCGAAATGGAAGCCGTGCTAGCCCACGAGCTGGGCCATTTCAAGCTCAAGCACATCATCAAGATGATCGTCACCTCCTCGGTGCTCACCCTGGTGTTCCTGGCACTGCTGGGCTACCTGAAACAGCAAACCTGGTTCTATACCGGCCTGGGCGTGGACCCCGTGCACAGCGCCGGCAATGACGCTATGGCCCTGATCCTGTTCATGTTGGTGGTGCCGGTATTTACCTTCATCTTCTCACCCCTCAGTTCGATCCGCTCGCGCAAGCACGAATTTGAAGCCGACGCCTTTGCCGCCAGCCACACCGATGCGCGCGACCTGGTCTCGGCCCTGGTCAAGATGTATGAAGACAATGCGTCCACCTTGACGCCTGATCCCCTGTACTCGGCCTTTTACGATTCTCATCCGCCAGCGTCGCTGCGGATCAAGCACCTGACCCTGGCGAAATCATGACCCATCTGCCTCCCCACTGCACGGCCGACGCGCCTGCCCTCGACGAGACGGCCATTCGGGCCCTGCTGCCCAAGGTGCCGGGCTGGGCTGTCATCGATGGCAAGCTGCAGTCGAGCTTCACCTTCCGCAACTATTACGAGACGATCGCCTTCGTCAACGCCATGGCCTGGGTCAGCCACCAGCAGGACCACCATCCGGACTTGATGGTCAGTTACAAGCTGTGCGCGGTCAGCTACGTCACCCATTCCGCGGGCGGGCTGTCGGAAAACGACTTCATTTGCGCGGCCAAGGTCAGCGCGCTCTACGTGCAGCGGGCCAGCGCATGAGCCAGCTTTCAGGGACCGTCATTGCCGGCCACGGCCGCCATTACGTGGTCGCGTCCGAGGGGCGCAAGCTGCAATGCGTCACGCGCCAACGCAAGACCAATATTGCCGTTGGCGACGTGGTGCACATTGCCATGACTTCGGACGACCAGGCTGTCATTGAAGGCATGGCCGAGCGCAAGACCCTGCTCTACCGCTCCGACCAATACAAGAGCAAACTGCTGGCCGCCAACCTGACGCGCCTGTTCATTGTGGTGGCCACCGAACCGGGCTTTGCCGACGACCTCATCTCGCGCTCGCTGGTCGCTGCCGAAGCGGCTGGCATCGAGGCCCACCTGATCCTCAACAAGACCGACGTGGCGGCCCTGCTGCCGAAGGCGCGCGAACGGCTGCAGGTCTACACCTCGCTCGGTTACCCCTTGCACGAGGTATCGGCACGCGCCGATCCGGCGCATGCGGTCGCCACACTGATGCCGCTCCTGGCCGACCAGTCCTCGATTTTCATCGGCCAGTCCGGCATGGGCAAGTCGTCGCTGATCAACCTGCTGGTGCCCGACGCCGACATCGCCGTGCGCGAAATTTCGGCGGCGCTTGACACCGGCAAGCACACCACCACCTTCACCCGTCTGTACGATCTGCAGGGGGGTGGCTCCATCATCGATTCGCCAGGCTTTCAAGAGTTTGGTCTCTACCACCTGTCCGAGGGAATGCTCGAACGCGCCTTCGTGGAATTCAAGCCCTACCTGGGCGGCTGCAAGTTCTACAACTGCCGCCACCTGATCGAGCCCCAGTGCGCCATCCTGGCTGCCGTCGAGGAAGGCAAGATCGCGCGCTTTCGGCACACCTTGTATGGACAGTTACTGCACGAGTCGGCCCAGACCTTGTATTGATCGCTTTTTTGTTGCCCAAGGCATACAATTGGTCGATATTTGAAGGGAAGCTGCATGGACATGTTCACCGTCGATGACAAGGTAGCGCAATGGGAAGCGGCTTTGCCGACCCTGCGCGGCATCGACCGTCTGGCTACCCTGCTCTCCCTGGCCTGGCATTTACGCCAGCGCGACACGCGGCGCGCGGTGCTGCTGGCCGACGAAGCATTGGCCACCCTGGCCGCGAGCGACATGAGCGCCGCCGAGCAGGCGCCTCTGTCTGCGCGCATGCAACTGGTGCTGGCCGAAGCGCGCTGGCTAGACGGTGCGCTCGACCCGGCGCAGGCGCTGGCCAGCGACGCCTTGCAGCGCTTCACCGACCTCCAGGATTTTGTTGGCTGCGCCGACAGCCATTGGCTGCTGGCCTGGATCGCGGTTGACCTGGGCGACCATGGCGCCAGCGACAGCAATTTCAGCAAGGCCGCCGAGCAGGCAGGCAACGGCGGCGACGCCTTGCGTACCAGTCTGGCCGAAGCGGCCATCGCACGCTGGGCCGTGCTACGTGACCGCAATACCGCCGTGGCGCGCTGGGGCGGCAAATTCAATTCCACCACGGCCCAGTCGCATCCGGCCTTGGCGACCTGGATCAATGACTTTTTGGCGCTGGCGGCCAGCCAGGCCGGCGACTACGGCACGGCGGCCGGTTACTACATCCGCTGCTACGAAACCGCGCTGGAAACCGGCCAGCTGCGCGCGGCCATTATTGCCGCCACCAATATCGGGGAAGACTTCACGCTGCTGGGCGACCACCACTCGGCGCTCGAATGGATGCAATGCGCGCTGGAGCTGGCGCGCCCCACCGGCTGGCCGCGTAGCGTGGGCGCCTGCCTGATGCACACGGCCGACACCTTGCGCCGCCTGTGCCAGCTGGACGCGGCCCACGACATGCTGCGCGAAGCCCTGGTCATCCTCAAACCGCTGGCGAACGCGCGCAGCTATGCGATCGCCTTGCAGTATCTGGGCGACCTCTCGCTCGACCAGGGCGACTTTGACGCGGCCCTGGACGCCTTCAAGCGACTGGAAGCGCGCGCCGATGCCCTCGACCATGCGGACTTTCACAGCATCGCCCGGCGCGGCCAGGCGCATGCCCTCTCGCAGCTCGGTCGCGCAGAAGAAGCGCTGGCAGTGGCTGCACAAGCGGTCGAGATGGGTGCAAGCCAGGGGAATCACTATAACCAGATCGCCGCGCTGCGCGTGATGGCCATGATCCACACCCACCACCCCTTGCCCCCTCCGCCGGAGATGGTCGAACCCAACCCCGCCCTGCACTACCTGTGCAAGGCGCTGGCGGTGGGCGCCGATATCGAAGGCTATACGGTGCCCGGTGACCTGTACGACGCCATGGCGCGCGAATACGCAGGCGCCGGCGACTACCGGCGCGCCTATGAAGCGGCCATTGCAGCGTCGAGCGCGCGCGAAAAAACCCATTCACAGGAAGCGACCAATCACGCCATTGCGATGCAGGTGCACCACCAGACCGAGCACGCGCGCAGCGAAGGCTATCATCACCGCGAGCTGGCCGAATCGGAAGCGCGGCGCGCCGAAGTCCTGCAGCGTACCAGCGCCACGCTCGAACGGCTCTCGGCCATCGGCCAGGAGATTACCGCCCACCTGGACGCCGCTGCCGTGTTCCGCGCCCTGGACCGCCACATCCATGGCCTGTTGACCGCATCCACCTTCGCCATCTACATGACCGACGCTGCCGGCACCATGTTAAGTCGCGCCTTCGGTGTGGAGATGGGCAAGGAGCTGCCCACCCATACCATTCCGCTGTCCCACCCCTCGGCCTACTCGGTGCGCTGCCTGGCCGAACGGCGCGAAATCTACATTGAGCATTGGCCCGACGCCGAACACCAGCAAGTGGTACCCGGCACCATGATCAACATGAGCGCCCTGTTCGTGCCCTTGACGGTTGGTGAGCGCGCCATCGGCGTGATGACGGTGCAGGCGCCCCATTCGCGCGCCTACGGCGAAAACGCGCGCATGATTTTCCGCACCCTGTGTGCCTACGGCGCCATCGCGCTTGACAACGCCGAAGCCTATCGCCAGTTGCAGGACGCCCAGGCCCAGTTGGTGTCGCAAGAGAAGCTGGCAGCCCTCGGCTCCTTGATGGCGGGCGTGGCGCACGAACTCAATACCCCAATCGGCAACAGCCTCCTGATCGCCTCGACGATGCAGGAAAAGACGGCCGAAATCGAAACCCTGATGAACGGGCCGGGACTGCGCCGCTCCGAGCTGGCCACCTTTGTCGCCGATTCGCAAAAGGCAGCGGCACTGGTGCTGCGCGGCCTGACCTCGGCGGCCGATTTGGTCAACAGCTTCAAACAGGTGGCGGTGGACCGCACCACCGAGCAGCGCCGCTTCTTCAACTTGCAGCAGGTGTGTCACGAAATTATCGCCACCATGATGAACCGCATCCGCGCGGCCAATCACAGCATTACGATGAATGTGGCCGACACCATCGGCATGGACAGCTATCCCGGTCCCTTCGGTCAGGTCAT
>JBJMVX010000180.1:0-5057 GCA_045810445.1 Massilia sp. | reverse complement strand
GCAGGCCGTACCAACCCACAAAGTACAGCAGCCCCAATCGCCCCGCACACAGCAGCCAGATAAACCAACGCCCATACAGCGTGGCCGGTATCCAGATCAACAGCAGGGCCAGAATCACGCCCGACAGGCACAACATCCACTTGAGGTCGCGCTCCCCGGTCGATGAATAATTTTCGCGCACGCGCCGGCGGTGCTGCTGCAAAAGGCGAAAGGTCAGAATTGCGTAGCCGAAGCAGAGCACCTGGCATAACAACAAGGTCATCCCAAACACGGCTGAGAGCAAGGTGGAAGAAAACGGACCGCCAGCGGGCATGGCATGCCGCATCCACAGCAGGACGCCAAAGAGCCACAGCTGCACGACGAAATGCACTGCCTGACGGCGGCCATTGGGCAGCCCTGTCATGCTGCGCACGTACAGATAATAGAACGGTCCCATGCTTGCCAGCGGCCAGTCGAACACGCCAAAGAGCCCCGGCTCGTCGCTGTACAGGTCCGCGAAACAGAGCGAGGACAGGGCAAACACAAACAGTCCCAGCCAAAGATTGGCCGGTCGCCTGCGCGCCAGCGTCAGCAAGGGCGCGCACAGGAACATGCCCAGCATTGCCGTGCAAAACGTTATATGCATCAACATACTGGAACCGTCATGACATGCCGCGCATCGTGGAGGAAGAAGCGAGGCATGGTACTGCTTATTTGTAAAAATGCAAATATGAACTTGCTCACCCTTTCGCTACAATCATTGCACTGGCCGCCTGGCCAGCCTTCTCCTGCCATGGACGCCGCCACTATGCATATGTCTGCCAAACTCTTTCCTCTCTTCTTGACTGCGCTGGCCGCGTCGACCCAGGCGGCTCCCCAGGTCGTGCGTATCGGCAGCGTGGCGCCGCTCAGCGGCCCAAGCGCTCACCTCGGCAAGGACACGGAAAATGGCGCCCGCCTGGCCGTGGCCGATCTGAACGCGGCTGGCTTTACCATCGCCGGCAAGAAGGTGACACTGGAACTGGTGGCGGAAGACGACGGCGGCGACCCGAAACAAGGCACGGCGGTGGCGCAAAAACTGGTCGATGCCGGTGTGGCAGGCATTGTCGGCCACCTCAATTCCGGCACCACGGTTCCGGCTTCCAAGATTTACTACGCAGCTGGGATTCCCCAAATTACGCCCTCCTCGACCACGCCGCTCTACACCCACCAGGGTTTCAAGTCGGCCTTCCGGCTCGTCGCCAACGACAACAAAGTCGGCAGCACGCTGGGGCGCTACGCCGCCACGCGCCTGCAGGTTCATCGGGTGGCAGTGATCGACGACCGCACCGCCTTCGGCCAGGGATTGGCCGACGAATTCGTCAAGGGCATCAAGGCCGCATCCAGCGGCGTGGAGATCGTGAGCCGCCAATTCACGAGCGACCGCGCGACCGACTTTACCGCCATCCTCACCCAGATCAAGAGCAAGAAGCCTGACCTGGTTTTTTATGGCGGCATGGACGCGGTGGCCGGCCCGATGCTCAAGCAGATGAAGGCGCTCGGGATCGACGTGAAATTCATGGGCGGCGATTGGGTCTGTTCCGAGAAGCTGCCGCAGCTGGCAAGCGACGGCCTGGGCGAAGACAAGGTCAGTTGCGCAGTTGCCGGCGGCGTCACAGGCGAGCAGGAAAAAGGCTATGCAGATTTCGTGGCGCGCTATCGCAAGGTCTACAAGCTCGAGCTGCAAACTTACGCACCATATGCCTACGATGCGGTGATGGTGCTGGCAACGGCCATGAAGACTGCCGGCTCGGCCGACCCGGCAGTGTATCTGCCGTACCTGGCGAAGACCCACTACCAGGGCGTAACTGGCAACATCGCCTTCGATGCGCACGGCGATTTGCTTGATGCGGCAATGACGATGTACACCTACCGCGCCGGCAAAAAAGTCAAGCTGGAGGTGGTGCGCTGAACAGCGGCGGGCGTTGCCCGGATACCACCGTCTGGCCGACCATCAAATAATTACTCGACGAAACGCCGACCTGAAGTATAGTCATTACGTAGCATTTCCCTGCGTTTTCAACTCGACCACAAGGACTCTGTCATGAAAAAACTGTTAGCCGCCATCGCCGTCATGTCGCTGTGCAGCACGGCCTTTGCCGCCGCGCCGGCCGCCGCTTCTGCGCCAACTAAACAGCAAAGCAAGATGGTCACCTGCAATGCCGACGCTGCCGGCAAAAAGGGCGATGAGCGCAAGGCTTTCATGAAAACCTGCCTGTCCGCCGCACCTGCCGCAGAACCTGCCAAGCCAATGACCCAGCAGGAAAAAATGAAAGCCTGCAATACTGAAGCGACCGGCAAAAAGGGCGATGAGCGCAAAGCCTTCATGAAAACCTGCCTGTCCGCACCAAAGGCCTGATCCCAGCGCAGTCACGCCGCTCCATGACCGAGCACATAGCCTCGCTGAAAAGCAAGCACAGGTTCTCACTGAACTGGGGCTATCTGAACGCCATCACGAGCGGCATGTCGGCCATCGACTTGAGTTCGCTGGCGCTGCGCAACCTGCATGACGCGCGCCAGTTCGCGCGCGAATACGGCTTCGACCTCGAGCAACCGGCCACCCTGGAGCGCATCCGGCGCGGCCACCGCGAGGCGGTCGACTTCATTTGTTCCCATTTCCTTGCCGAAGGCCAGGCCAGCCTGATTCCGCCCGAAGTACGCCTGGCCGACGATCCCCTGCAACTGCTGGTCTACGCCTCGCAACGGGCCGATCCGCCCGAAACGCTGCGCATGTGGTCATGCGCCGTGCTCAAGGTTATGCACGGCATTTTCTACATCGACAGCGACCTCAAACTGCGGCACTTCAACACCATCCGCGAGCAAGTGTTTGCCAGCCTCGATGAAGTGATCCACAAGGATGGGGACGAGTACTTCCTGACCGATGGCGAAGTCTGCCTGCCGCTGCTGAACTACGACAAGAAAAGCCACAAGGGCCGCAACAGCATCCTGCTCAAGCTGCTGCAAAAGGCGGCTTACCTGGCGGCCGACATCTACGATCACCTGGGCGTGCGGCTGACCTTCGCCACCCGCTTCGAATGCCTGCTGGCGCTGCATACGCTCCAGCGCGCCCACGTGCTCTCGGTCACGAATGTGGAACCCCAGCGCACCCGCAACACCTTGCTGGACCTGGACGCGGCGAAACAGGTGTTCGTCAAATACCGTACCCTGCTCGACCGCAGTGGCCGCTATCCGGCCGAACTGCTGCGCACCATGGATGCCGAGCTGATGGCCATTTCTCAGCCGCAAACGCGTAGCGACAATCCGCATAGCGGCAGCGGCTTCAGCAGCCTGCAGGTGACCTTGCGCAAGATGATCCACCTGCATGGCGAGGAAGTTTCAGCCGAAGCCGATGGTGGCGATGTGGACTTTTTCTTCGAATACGAAATCCAGCTGATGGACCGCGAAAGCCACGAGCGCTCGCTCTCCGGCCCTGCCAGCCACACGGCTTACAAGCAGCGCCAAGTGGAAGCGGCGCGCATCCGCGTGTTTGGCCGCGCCCTGCTGGACTGGATTGCCAGCCAGGGCGAGCCTGCCCTTAGCTGATCAGGATTTTCCCGGCACCAGGGTACGGATGAACTGGTCCACCGCCTGGGTGTACGCGCTGTCCTGCCCCAAGGTTTCATTGATTTCCATATGACTCAAATCCTCCGGCAGGAGTTGCACACGCATGCCCAGGGACGTGGCCTTGGCTGCATACTGTTTCGCCTGCGGGCAGGAATCGGCGCGGCGCGAGGAACACACTGCCAGCAGCGGCTGGCCAGCCTGGCTTAGCTGGGCGTAGGGCGAGACCGACTTCCAGTAAGCCGGATCTTTCCCGAACGGTTCGTCGTACAGGCGCATGTGGTGGCCCTGCATGATCTGCTCGACGTCGTAGGCAGCGCTGTCCAGGGAGACCGTGCCCAGCCAGTGCAGATTACCGCGCAGCTCACTTGACGAGGACAGCAGCGTGACCAGGTGAGCACCGGCTGAGTGGCCCACGAGGATGAACTTGTTGCGGTCTCCACCCCAGCTGGCGGCCTTGTCCTGGGCGGCAGCAATGGCGCTGGCCACGTCGCGCGCCTGGGTCAGCGGATCGGCTTCCGGCAGCATGCGGTAGTCGGTGGAAATGAGGATGTAGCCCCGCGCGCTCCAATAGGCCAGCTTGTTGTCCACCACGCGGTCATTGTTCTTGTCGCCGTGTTTCCATCCGCCACCGTGCACCAGGAAAATGACGGGCGCGTTGGCAGCGCCCTTGGGCAGGTAGACGTCGAAGCGCTGCGCCTTGTCCGCGCCATAGCTGACATTGCGCACCAGCTGCACGCCGGCCGGCAGCTTCTCGCCCTTGGCGTCCTGTCCTTCCTTGCCATCTTTTTCCGCCTGCTTGGCAGCGCGCCGCGCTTCCAGGCGATCACGCAAGGGACCTGCGTTAACCTGGCAGCTCAGCGCTGCGAGCAAGGCAATCGAGATGAGTCGGCTAGCGGTACGCATGGTGGCTCCTGGCGGATGGGTGAGTGCCCATTATTAAATGCAAATGGGCAAGCCCGCAAACAACGACAACTTTGCTTACAAATCGGTAGGGCCACCGGGTTTTTTTGGTCCCCAACAAGCCCGCTGCAAGCACACCGCCTGTGTAAACTGGGAGAGTAAGCAAAATCGAGATGTGCCGAAAACTGCGGAACCACGCTCTACAAGCACACTGTCCTTGCGAAAGCGAGGACCCATGCTGAGCTAGCAGAGTATGGGTCCTCGCTTTCGCAAGGACAGTGTGATGGAGGGCCGCGGCTCGCGGAGCTCCGAAGGGCCACATTTCGCGAAGCACCTATTTTTTCATAAGGTACAGCAAGGCCACAACCGTGGCCTCAATGCCGGTCTTGATCGACAGGTCAGGCACGGCCTTGAACAGGGGGCTGTGGTTATTCGGCACCGCAGGTCCACCATTGGCGGCCGCAGCCAGGTCTGCCGCCGACGTACCACCGATGCTGAAGTAGACGCTGGGAATATACGGCTCGCGCGTGAAGTAACCGAAGTCTTCGGCCACCATGGAGCTGCGTTTGTAATTG
>JBJMVX010000179.1:0-6687 GCA_045810445.1 Massilia sp. | reverse complement strand
GCCCGTTGTGACCCAGCCCGAGCGCAGGCAAGCGACAACGGCGGCAATCTCCTCCTCGCCGATGTCGGGCAGCGCGAAAGGCAGGAATGCGGGCACCGCGTGTAGTGTGTTGCTGTCGTCAGGCATGGGGTTCTCCTGGTGTGAGCGAAAGTGTCAGGCGCAGGCTTGCAGGAAGCGCCTTCCGAGTACGGGATAACTGAGGTTGGACATCGCGAAGGCACGCCCCCGCTGCCCAAGCGCGGTTCGCTCCTTGGGCGATAGCATGAACAGGGCCAGCAAGCCGCGCGCCACTGCCTGCGGGTCCTGGGGCGCCACCGTCAGTCCGCAGCCGGCATCGGCCACTGGATCATTGCCGGCATCGACGGAGTGGAGAATGGGACAGCCGGCCATCATGTAGTCAATCAGCTTGTTCGGTGCGATGCCGTAGCGGTACAGGCGCTGGCGCTGCCAGCCGATGTAGGCCACGTCAAAGCAGCGCAGCAGGGCGGGCACGTGCTCCTTGGGGACAGGGTCGAAGAAGTGGACGTTCTTGAGCTTCAAGGCGCGCGCGCGGCTGATCAACGCTTCCTTGGCCGGGCCGCCTCCGACCAGCACAAACGCGATCCTCTCGTCGCCGACCAGGCGCGCTGCATCAAGCAGGGTGTCCAGTGCATTGGCCACGCCGTGGGTGCCGGCATAGCCGACGATGAATTTGCCCTGGCGCCGCAATGCTGCCAGGCGTGCGCCGGCCAACCCTGGCAATGAGGGTGCGTCGGCCAGCCATTCGGCAGGATCGGCGCCATTAGGGACAATGTGCAGTTTGTGGGGCGCCATGCCATGGTCCTCAAGATGCTCGCGCACCTTGGGCAGAATGGAGACGACGGCATCGGCGTGACGGCAAGCGAAATTTTCGGCGGCCTGGAGCAGCATGATAAAGGGGTGCCAGCGCGAGTAACCGCCCAGCTCCATGGGCGAGAGCGGCCACAGGTCGTGCAGCTCGAACAGCAGCCGCGCGCCGGCTTTGCGCGCAATACGGTGGGCAGGCCAGATGTCGAGCGGGTAGGTGCTCGATGCGATCACCACAGCGGGGGCGAAACCCTGGGCCAGCTGGGAAGACTGCAGATACAACTGGGAGACGAAGGCAAACATGTTGATGACGCGCGCCGCGCCGTTGCCGCGGTAGGCCGGTGTGGCGATCCATCGGTATTCCACGCCGTCGATCACCTCGTCGAGCCGCCCCTGGCCATTGAGGTGAGGCGCCTGGCTTCGGATATGTGATTGGGATGAGGCGATGATGCGCACCCGGTGTCCTAGCCTTACCCATTCGCGCGCGAGGTAGAAGGGGCGGTATTCCATGCCATGGCGCAGGGAGCCGGCGTAGTGGTTGATGAGGAGGATATTCATGGTGTGCTCGCTTCGGTGATGTCACCAGGCCAGGCCTTCGGCCGCCCGCCGCACATTGCAGCGGGTTGTCTCGCGCCAGTTCGTTTCCCATTGCACCGGGTGGGTCAACAGGCAGATGCTGTGAAACCGTCCCAGCGCGGTGCGCGGCGAGATGGGATGAAAGTGCTGCGGGTAGGGGCGGTCACTGATGTACTGATCAAATTTTTCAAGCAGGTCGGCGTCGTAGGTCTCGCAGACGATCCCGCAGCGCAGACGCAAGGCGGGATCGGCCAGCAGTTCGTGGTTATAGACCTGAAGGCGGCGGTTGGCGAAGTCGCCATGGCTGGCCACCGTGGTCAGCTTGCGCTCCAACGTGCTTTCTATATGCGACAGGTTATGTGCGAACTGCTCGCGGATCAGAGGAAAGCGGCTGCGCAGGACGGACGCGCTGCGGATGCGTTGCGCTTTGGCGTAGCTTGCCGCTTCCTCGTAGTGATAACTCGCTTCGCTGCCGTACGCTTCGATATCGCGCATCAGGCCAAAGTCCAGGGTCGACAGGCGAAAGTAGTAACTGGCCGTGATGCCGATTTTCGCTTCAATGGCGAACATCTTTGCGGCCGTGCGAACATCGCTGTCAATATCATGGCGATGCACCAGGGTGCGCGTTGCAGCGCGTGTCGGGCGCAGGAAATCACGCACCGACAGCTGGCGGTAGCCCTGGTCGGCAGCGGCCTGCAGGAGACGCTCGTAGCTGCCCAGACGGGAGGGCATCAGATAGTCACTGTAGATGCGGTGAAAGAGGGTTTTCATGAGAGGCTGTAGCGGGCGCGATAGGGTTGAAAACCGAGGACAGTTTTAAATTGACGCATGCCCGGCAGTGCGCCAAAAAAAGTGTCGTACATGACGTAGTCGACCTTTGCTTCTTCAATCAGACTGGCGACGATTTCGCTCACCATCAGGTGCATGATCCCGTCGTTGTTGCGATAGCCGATCAGTTGCGCGAAGGCGCTGAAGTTGCCGTAGCGGCCGATCGTCGCGTAGGCCATCAGCTTGCCGCTGGCATCGAACACGCCGTAGTAGCGGAAATTGGCCAGGCGGTCGTAGTGCAACTGCTTTTCCTGGTAGCGCGCATCCATCGGGCGGCCCTGGCGTTCGCCGATCGAGATATTGATGGCGTGGATGGCATCAACGTGGTCGTTGCGGTCGATTTCCTTGACCCTGTAACCGCGTGCCAGCGCCCGTTTGGCATGCCAGGCGCCGAAATTTTTTCCCTTGATACGGTCGAGGTATTTGGCGCGGCTGTCGCATCTGGCCAGGTCGATCAGCGCTGCGCCCCAGGTTTTGTGCTGGATGATTTTATATTTCGGATGCGGCTTGGTGTAGCAACGGTAGGTCGATACCACGTTGACCGGTTCAATCGCGGCATCGAACTGCAGCTGCGCCACCGGCATTTGCAACAGCGTTTTCAGATTAATGAAAAATTGGGCCAGGGTCTTCATGATGGTCTCGATGGGTCCTGTCATTGACTGTAGCGAGGTCGTTGTGAGTGCTGTTGAATATGCATCAGAGGCTGGCATAAAAGGCGAGCAGTTTCGCCGCTTCGCTATCCCAGTTGTAGTGCGCCAGGATCGCGCGGCGGCCATTGCTGCCCATCTCCTGCGCCTTGCGGGGGTGCTGCACCATGTCGTCGATGGCCGCCGCAATCGCGCGCGGGTCGGTCGGGTCGACACACACGCCGCAGCGGCTTTCTTCGACTATGCCGCGCCACAACGGAATGTCCGAGGCGATGACGGCAATGCCGGCGGCCATGTACTCGAACATCTTGACCGGCAGCGCATCGCGGTAGTTGGGCGAGGCATGCAGGGTGACCAGGCCGGCCATGGAATTGGCCATCAGCGTACGCACGCCATGCCGATCCTGATGCGGCAGGCGGCGCACGCGTGGCCAACCGGCGTAGGCGCCCACTTCGCGTTCGAGCGCCGGCTCCGAAAATTGGCCTGCAATGGCAACCCGCGCCTCCGACCTTAAAAAAGCGCAGGCGCGCACCAGTTCACGCACCCCGCGCATGGCCGAGATGCTGCCGACATAGCACACCTGGCGGCGCTTGCTGTCCCATGACGCGGTCGCGTCAAACTCCGATTGGAGCGGATAGTTGTTGATGTCGATGCTGCGCGGATGGATGCGCAGGAATTTGTCGCGGATGAAGGGCGTGGCGGCAACGATGCCGTCGAACTGACGGCAGGCATGGCGTTCGTAGGCGGCATAGGCGCTGGCGAGCACGCGGCGCGCTGGCCGGTTCAGATAGGGCTTGCCCAGCAACTGCAGCGGTACGTCTTCATGCGCGTCGAAGATCACTTTTTTACCCAGTCGTTTCAAGTGCAGCCCGATCGGAATGAGTTCCGGATCGTGCAGGTGATAGATGGCAGCATCGAGCTGGCGGGCAGCCTCGAACACTTGCGCGGTGCTATGCCACATGCGATGCATGCGGCTGGTGGGGCGACCGACGTCGACGATGCGAACACCGCCCAGGTGATCCTCACCCTGGCCGTCGGCCACCACGAGCGCGACCTCATAGCCCGATCGTGCCAGATGCTGGCACTGCTTGATGAAGATGCGCGTGTCCAGGCGCGGATGCGCCGAGCTCAAATGGGCGATGCGTTCCATGTTTGATTCCGTAGCGGTAGCGTGAATACGAACCCAGGGCGGCACCGATGACCATGTCGGTGAAGTAGTGCGACTGCAGCAGCAAGAGCAAGGTGGTGCTGGCCAGACTGTAGGCGAGGATGAACTGTCCGCTGGGTCGTGTGCCAAAGTAGCCACGCGCGCTCATCTGAATAAGCGGAAGGACCAGGAGCGCCAGCACAAACAGAAAGCCGAACAGTCCCGTGTCGACCCAGGCCGAGAGGATGTTGTGCGAGTAGAAGCCCGGGTTGTAGCTGGCATAGTCGCCAAAAATGGGGAATTGCGCGATGGTGTGCAGCGCGTACATGCTCAGGTGCTGGCGTTTGTTGGCCGATGTCGATTGCGACAGGTCGAGCAATTCGAGAATGCGGTTATTGGGCAGCAGGGCGAGCAGCTCGTCCAGGTTCTGGTACACCACGAGGAAGAGCACTGCCAGAACCGACACCAGCAACAGCTTGCGGCGCACGTAATACAGTTCGACGATGGGCACCATGAACAGCATGGCGACAAATTCGCTGCGGGCCGTGTTGAGGAAGAGGGTAGGCGCCGCCAGACAATACAGCAGCGCGCGCAGTGCACTTGAGCGTGTGCAGGCCACGACAGCCGAGAAGGTCACCAGGTACGAGCGCGAAAAGCCCTGGTAGGTGGCCAGGCTTTCCGGGTTCTTTGCGGCGCCCAGTGGTGCCAGATAAAAAGCGCCGTCCACCGAGAAGGAAAAGACAATTGCGGACATGGCAAACAGGGACAGCAGGCCGGTCAGCCATACATCGCGCCGGCTAAAGTCCACCAGGCGAAACAGACAAAACAGATCGATCAGGAACAGGATCGCGAGCAGGTGGTTGCCGATGATGGCCGGATTGGCGCCGGCGATAGCCTGAATGCCGACCACGCAGCAAAAATATGCCAGGTAGAGGATGAAAAAAACTTCGGCCCGTCCCAGGCGCTTGCCATCGTGTCTAATCCGGTAAGCGTAGGAGTAGACCAAGGGTGGCGCAAAGGCCAGCGCCACAGGGGCAAAATAGCCCCCAAGGAAGGCGCCTATCGCGCCCAGCCCAAGCACCGTGTGATAGAAGAAAAATCCCGGGAACAGCAGCAGGTAGGCGAGCATGCCTACCCGATGGCCGGTCCAGGTCCAGGGTTTGATCCAGCCGCTCATGTGGGCACCACCCGGTTCTGCGAGTACTGCCATGACATGAACAGGTAGACCACATACAGCAGCGAATAGCCGGTCGCATACCAGGTGACGCTTTGCTGCAGGGTGGCCGGGCCGCCAAAGGCGCACAGGGTCATGCAGAACAGCGCGACCTGCCAGACCAGGTCGATCTTCTGTTTGCCGGCGACGAAGAAGACATAGCTCAAGGGGCTGGCGACAAAACTGAGAAAATTGAGTGGCGCCAGGATCTGCGCCAGTTCGCCGGCAGGTCGCCAGTTTTCGCCAAATACCCAGGCAAACAGCTGCGGTGAAAACAACAGCAGGACCAGCGATGGCCCCAGTCCCAGCATGACCAATACCTTGAAGGTGTAGCGGTAGGTGTCGCGACAGTTGCCTTGGGCTTGGAAGTCGATGACCGACTGACGCTTGAACACTTCCAGCACGGACGCCGCCAGCAGCGCCACCGGCGCCGAGAGTACGCGCTGGGTGAGCGCAAACAGACCTGCCGCCATCGCGCCATGGCGGGCGCCGATGATGAACAGCGGAAGTTGGGCGACCAGCACGTTGAGCAGGTTCGATGGCAGGGAAAAGCGCCAGAAGGCGCGGTGGCGCCACAAATACTGACGTTGACGCGCATCGGGCAGCAGGCCGACGCGAGGACGCGGGGGATGGAGCAGGCGGATTGCGGCCAGCAGGCCAATGGTCAATCCGATCAACTGGCCGCCAAGCAGCGCCAGGCCGCCGACTCCGACCACCAGCAGGGCAAGCTGCGCGGCCGCGATACTGGCCGCTGCCCATACCTTGGCCGCTGCGGCCTTGCCAAAGGCGTTGCGTGAGGTGGCGTAAGCGAGGGTGGTCTGCATGCAGGCAGTGAGCCAGGCGCCCAGCCCCAAGGTCATGAGTGCGAACCACGTCATGTCAGCAGTGAGCGGCAGCCCCAGGGCGCGCAGCAGGCCCGCCACTATCGTCATTATCAATGCCAGCACGCTTGCCGAGTAAATCACTACCCCGAAGCAGGTGGCCTGGTGTTCGCTGTCGTGATCAAGAATCATGGCCACTTCCATGCGCAGCGTGGCGCCTATCGCTGCCACGGCCACCACGCCCAACCACACGCTGAACTGGCCCACCTCCTGCGGACTGCACAGGCGTGTGATCAGCGGCGCCACGGCCAGCGGCAAGGCCTGGGCGCCAAGTGCGCCGCCTAGCACGGTCAGCACATGTTTCCAGAACGTGGGCAGCGATCGCTTCATGGGTAGCCTGATCAGACGCTCATGCAGCGTGCACTATCGGGTACCGGTTGGCCCAAGGCCTCGAGCAAGGTCTCGGCCACCTGCTGTACGCTGTCGGTGTGCAGATAGGGACCCATGGGCAGGCTCAGGACCCGCCCCGCCATGGTACGCGCGACCGGCGCGGCATCGCCATGGCACCAGTGGGCATACGCCGGTTGCAGATGCATGGGGACCGGGTAATGGACCGCAGTCGGAACACCG
>JBJMVX010000178.1:0-20648 GCA_045810445.1 Massilia sp. | reverse complement strand
GGTCTGCGTTGTTATCAATGCCATCGCACTCCACGCAGGAAAGCGGGAAACTGCCATCTGATCGGGGCTTTGGCTTGCGACTTTCCACGCTAAGCTGTCATGATTGCGCTTTCGTCCGCCTTGAGTACCCATGACTTTTGTCCCCGACCAGCTCCACTTTGGCCCCATGCTCGACATTGCAGCACGCTCAGCTGCGGGCGCCAATCCGGAAAATCAGGATAATTTTCTGCTGATCGATCATCACGGCCTCGCCCAATACCTCGACGGTCAACAATTACAACAACGCCAAGTGCAGAACTGGCCCGTAGGCCATGCCCGGGTTGCCGTGCTCGATGGCATGGGCGGCCACGGACGGGGCCGCGAAGCTGCAGAAGCGGTCGTGACCGGTTTGCTGGCCATGCCGGCGTGCAGCTCACTGGCCCAATTGAGCGAACAGCTCGATTCCCTGCACAGCTATCTGCAAACCCATTTCAGCGCCGGCGTTGCACCCGACCGCCGTCCCGGCACGACCTTGACCCTGCTTGAATTGCGTCCCGGCCAGCCGCCGCTGCTATTCCACGTGGGCGACTCGCGCTTGTATGAAATTCGTGGGGAAAAAATCACGCCGCTGACGGTGGACCATGTGCCGGCGACGGCCTATGCCATGGAAGGCGTGCTCGATGAATCGGACTGGTGGGCGCAAGTGCACGGCGAATATCGCTCGCAAATTTCCCAGGCTTTCATCCTTGGCAATGCGTTTGCCAACCCGACCGTGCTGAGCGACCCGCTGTACGCTCTCTCGCCCCTGAATTTGCCGTCGTTTCTGTATCACCTGCCCGACCGTCGGGCCCTGGAACTTGATCCCGAGGCCGTGTACGTGCTGGCCACCGATGGATTTTGGGCATGCGATGCGCCCGTTGGCTGGGTCCTGCGTTGGCCAGGGCTGTTTGAAGGTCAGCGCACTGCAGCCGCCATGTGCGACCAGTTGTTTGCCGAAATGCTGCTGCGACCACCGCCGAATATGCATCCGGATAACCTTTCCGCCATCGTGCTGCGTCCGCACCCGCCAGAAGAAACCGCCTTACCAAACGATATCAGACCGACATGACACATACTCCAAAGAAAATAATGTTGCGTTTTCGCGAATCCGGCACGCCGACGCCGGGCAAAATCGCGTAAGCTTGATCACTTGACGACCGGGCCCCTCTCTCCATGAAAAAGTGCAGCAACCCCGCGCACCCGCATTGCACCCTTTGGGTCATGCCAGGAGAAGTTGCATGCGCGAGCGGCCACGCGCAGGGCGCCGCTGCGCCGGCCGTGGCCAGCAGTTTTGATCTGATCAGCGCCCTGCGCAGCGGCCGGCCGCCGCAGTCACTCGCCGGCAGTACCTATGCCTGGCCAGAACGCGCAGCGCCTGCTGTGAGCGCCGAAACGCCCTACTTGCACATCAGTGGCTTCGACCCGCGCGCCGCTGGCGGACGCCAGGCCATCAAGGTGGAACTGCGCGGCATGCCAGCGAACTGCGAACCCTTGATCACGATGCAACTGCAGTCCGAACTGCTGCCCGGGGGCGGCGCCCGGCATTCGTTCGCGCGCACCTTGCGCGGCGACTGGCGCCCGCTGTTCATCGAATTTTCCTCGCGCGGCAAGGAACATGGCCAATACCGCATTGAAGTCGAGCTGTATTGCCAGAAAGATGCGCGCATCAGTCACAAATGGGTGTCCACGCTGGTGTTGCTGGTGCCGCGCCCGGATGCCACGCTGACCGATATTCACCAAACCTTCCTGTCGACGCACAAAAATGTGCGCGTGATCGCCGATGACGCGTCCATTGCTCGGGTGCAGGCGCAAACCGGGGGCGGCCGTCTGGACATCGATGTTCACGCGCGCAATGCCTCGATCGCCAACCTGAACCTGGACGCCAGGCCGGGCAAGGTGGACCTGGGTTTTTCCACCATTGCGTGGGATGAAGACCTGATTGAAATCGATGTGCCGGCCCAGGCCGAGCCACATCCCCACCAGAGCACGATGGCCAGCCTGGTCAACGCCGCGCCAGAAGCGGGCGCACAACGCCAGTTGCGCCTGTTTGCCCTGTCAGAATGCGTGCTGGGGCGGTTCGAGCTGTACGACCCCGAGGCCGACGTGTTGCTGACCCATTTCGGCGACGATGGCCAGGATCGCGAAGGCTTGACCCGGCGCCTGTCCGGCCGCCACGCCATCATTCGGCGCGGTGCCGGCGGATTCGAGATTGAAGACGTGTCGCGCTACGGCGTGTTGGTTGACGGTGTCTGGCCCGGCAAGCACCAGTCGGTGCCGCTGCGCCTGGGAACGTGCATTGAGCTTTCCGCCAGTATCAAGGGCATTGTGGTGCTCAGTGTCAGTGCGATACTGCCCAACGGCGTGATCATGCACCGCATCGACCAGGGTGCGCAGGCCGAGTGTTTCTATTTCCTCGAGCCCGGCCGCCATCCGGGCTTCCCGCTGGGGGCTTTCCCGGCCCTGCCCGTGGCCATGGCGATGCCGGTACTGTTTCACCAGAACGGGGGGTTCTGGCACCTGGACCCGGTAACGGGTAAGGAAACTGCCCTGATGCCAGGGACGCCGCTGGAAAAGCTGTGCCAGATGCCGGCACACACCCGCTTTGCCGCCGAAGCGTATCCCGAGTGCTTTATCGTGCGCACCAGCGTCCGCATGCCACACGGCTCGCCAGTGTCGGCCATGTTCACGGCCTGATATCGAGACCTATCATCTCCTCGATGCTCCTCAAGGTCATTCACGCAAGCTAGAATGACGAACCACTAGGCCCCACCGGGAAACAATGAAACTCGAAAATTCGATACGTTTGATGGGGATCGCCAAATTCCTTGGATGGACGGCCATCGCCTGTATCGGCTGGTACGTGTACTACCGGATCAGCTCGTACGGAAATATGGCCGCCATCGGCGGCGGTATTGCAATCATCGGCGCGCCCGGCGCCCTGGCACTGCTCGCGCTCGCTGAAATGCTCACCGGCATCAAGGCAGCGGAATTGGGACGGAGATTGAATGCGCTCGACCTCCCGCCATGGCAACAGAATGTACTCTGGCTGATCGTTTTTTTCGCAGGTATTGCCATACTCATTGCCGGCATGGTTTTGTTTGGCGGCTGAAGATTGTTGGAGGCCCACTATAGGCGCACCAATCCGCCGCCTGCCGGCGCAGACTGCCATCGCCCGCTATGTGCAGGCGAAGGAAAATTAATCTGGCCGCCAGCTTAGCCTGGTCGCAGCACCAGGAAGATGAGCAGGAAGCCGGTCACCATGACCGCTTCCAGGGTGAATACAATGGCAGGGATTTTCAGGTCTTCGGGAATTTTCATGATTCTCTCCTCACACTAGAGTTAGTGTAGAAAAGATGTTGAAAAGTTCAAGTCAAATCAGGTCCCTGGCCACTCGAAAGCCGACGATATCGTTGCTGAGCGTTGCCGAGAAACCATTGCGCAGGGCCGAGCGCAAGTAGCGCGGGTTATACAACCAGCTGCCACCACGCAAGATTCGCCGGCTCTGGTCGCCGCCCTCTTCCCAGGCCGCCCCCGTGTTCGGTGCGCCGACGTAGTTGTCGTGCACCACGTCCTGCACCCATTCCCACACATTGCCGTGCATGTCGAACAGGCCCCAGGGATTGGGAGGGAATTCGCCTACGCGCGAGGTGCCTTGCCGGTACTCGCCCTTGGGGCTGCCATTGTAGGTGTAGTTGCCATCGTAATTGGCCAGCGCGGTGGAAATTTCCTCGCCAAAGCTAAAGGCCGTTTTGGTGCCGGCGCGACAAGCATATTCCCACTCGGCCTCGCTTGGCAGCCGGTAGTGTTGGCCAGTCTGTTCGCACAGCCAGCGCACGTAGGCCTGGGCGTCCAGCCAGGTCACGCCCACCACGGGATGCTCGTCGGTCTGGCGAAAACCTGGGGCCTGCCAATTGACCTCGCCCTGCGGTGTCCAGCCCGTGGCCAGCGCGAACTGGCGCCATTCGCCGACTGTGACCGGATAGCGACCCAAGGCGATGGGGTCTTCAATACCCACCCAGTGCTGCGGTGTTTCTCGGTCGACCCACGATTTTTGCGAGCCCGCCTCCATCGCGCGCCGCCGTTCCGGCTCGGGTGAGCCCATCTGAAAACGCCCGGTCGGGATCAAGACCAGCTCGGGTCCCTTGCCGCTGCCATCGAGGAAGCGGTCGCGCAGCACGCCTTCGGTATCGGCGACCGGGCTGGTGGGCATCGGCAGCAGGGCTTCGAGTTCGGCCTGGTTGCGCGCGGCCTGCTCGGCGCGCGCCCTTTCCTGTTCGCTGCGATAGGCCGCAGCCGCTCTCGCCTGCAAGGCCTTGCGCTGCTGTTCCTCCTTTGCCAGGCGCGCTTTTTCGGCATCGGCCTCGCGCCGTTGCAGCAGTTGCAGGCGCAGCGCTTCCTTGCGTTCGCGCTTGGCTTCCTCGGCCTGAGCGCGCTCGATCAATTCCTGCTCGCGCCGCTGCTTGTCCTTGATCGCCTGCGCGGCCACGGCGGCTTCCGCGTCAGCCTTGCGTTTCTGGGCCAGGCGCGCCAGGCGCTGCTCTTCCTGCGCCCGCGCGGCCGCCTGCTGGGCTGCCAGTTCGGCAGGCGTGGGACCGACAGCGCTGTGTAATTCGGCCAACAGCGCCTTGACGGTCGCGGGCCGCTGTTCAGGGTTCCAGGCAAAGCCGCGCTGCAGCACTTCCCACTGGCGAACCGTCAAACCCTGCGGCATCGGCGGCTCGTGCAAGGCACTACGCGCGCCATCAAATGGCATGCGACCCTCCACCATCTGGTAGATCATCACGGCCACCGCGTACACGTCCAGCGACTGGCCGGGCTGGCGTGCATGGGTGCCCGCCTCCGGCGCGCGATAGCCAGCGGTGCCGGAATTGGCCGGCGCCTCCATGCCGATGCTGCTAGCGCTGCTGCGTGCACGCGCGGCGATGCCAAAATCGAGCAGCTTGATTTCGCCTTTCTTGGTCACGAAGACATTGCCAGGCTTGATGTCGCGATGGACCAGCTTGTGCTTGTCCCAGGCATACTGCAAGGCGTCGGCGACAGGCGTGAGCAGCTCCTGTACCGCGTCCAACGAGAGCGCCCCTTCGCGCGCCAGCAGGCTGTCCAGGTCCTCGCCGTCCAGGCATTCCATGATGATGAAGTAGCTCGACGTGGCCGGGTCCTGTGCCCACTCGTAGACCCGCACGATATGCTCATGCGCGAGCCGGCGTGCCTGGGTGGCCTCCTCGATCAACAGCTTGGCGTGGATCGGGCTTTGTGTCAGTTGCGGCGGCAGGATCTTCACGGCGACCATGGCGCTGTGCCCCAGCTCCGCGTGCGTGGCCAGATCAGTCGCTTGCCACACCTGGCCCATACCACCTTGGGCAATCAGGCGTTCGAGTCGGTAGCGACGGTTCTGCGGGCCGATCTCCTGGCCCGCCATCAGGCCGATTTCGGTTCCCTGCTTGATATGCACGGGCGGTGTGACCGGCGTGGCGGTAGCTCCCGGCGGCGCGTATTCCGCATCCAGGATGGCATTCTTGCGGCTGTCGAATTCCTGCTGGCTTAACAGGCCGTCTTCGTGCAGGGCGCGCAGTTCGCGGATCTTGTCTCGTGCCGTTTGCATCGTTCCCGTCAAGGCTGGATCGCTGCGCCGCATTCGGCGCAGAATTTGTCGTTGGGGCCAGCGCGGTGGCCGTTGGGACAGGTACGCGCTGCGGGCTGGGCCTGTGCGCGCCCCTGCGCCACACCTGTGCCCAGCGCGGCCTGCGACGATAGCGCCGCCTTGTTCACATCGTTCTGCAAATTAAGCAGATCGAGCTGATGGCGCCTGTCCTTGTCCACTTCGGCGTCGCGGCGCGCCTGTTCACGTTCGAGCTGTTGTTGCACCTGTTGCGCCGCTTCTGCCGGCGTGACGCTGTTGGTCGCACTGACGACACCAGCCAACGCGGCCAACTGCTGCGCGCTCATCCCAGCATGCACCTGGGTCTTCATCACATCGGCCAAGGCTGCGGCATTGGGGCCAGCGGCCAGTGCGACCTTGGCGCTGTCGCTCATGGCGCCTATGGACTCGGCACGTGCGATTTCGATACGCGCCAACTCGGCCTGGTGCGCCTGCGCGGCATATTTCTCTTCCCGCACATGGTCCATGCGGCGCAACTCCTGCTGCCACTGCGCCTCCTGCTCTTCCTGTTTGCGCGTGTGACGCTGCTGTTCGGCGTCCAGTTCGATCTGCAATGATTGACGGGCCTGAATGCCATCGGCTGCAATCGTGCGCAGCAGCTTTTCGTACTGGGCGATCGACTCGGCCTGGGCACCGCTGCGGCGCATGGCCTCGATTTTTTGGCTGATTTCTTCCACATCGGCCTTGCCGGCGGCATCCTTGAGCGCATCGCTGCGCAGCAGGTCGCGCTGACGATCAAGCGCCAGTTGGTCTTCCCATTCGGCGATGCGCTCCGCTTCGCGCCTGTGGGCGGCATTTTTGAGGGCCAGCGTTTGCCACTGCGCCCGCTGCTGTTCCTGTTCGATCTCAAGCTCGCGGGCGCTGGCCGCCTGCTGCTTCTGGTGCAGACTGGCCAGTTCGGCGCGTTTGCGTGCCTCGTCCTCGATGCCCAGCGCCTGCGTGATTTTATTGGCAATCTGCTGCTGCAGCAGTTGGTGCGCAAAGCGCTGCTGCGCCAACTGGCGCGCTTCGCTGGCGCCTTGCTGCGCGATTTCCAGCTCGGTGCGCATATGGATACCGGCCAGCGCGCGCAAATGCGCCCACTGGGTCGATTCGTCTTCGCGGGCCGCGCCTTTTTTTGCCAGCTCGTGTTCCAGCTCGGTCAGCACCTCGCCGGCGCCGCGTTCCAAGGCCTGCTTTCGGTTGCGCGAATCAGCAATGCGGCCAAAGAGCTCGATTTCGCGCGCGCGCACCGCTTGCAGGCGCTCGGCATTGTGCAGTGTCAGTTCGGCCTTTTCGATGCTTTCATCCTGACGCAATTCCTGGCGCCGATAGCGCAGGCGGCCTTCCTGCTCTTCGCGCCAGATGCGCTGCCACTCTTCGTCGTTGTACAACTGGTCAAGCTGTTTGGCGTGCTCCAGTTGCACATGGCGCTCGTCAGCCACCAGATACAGGCTGCCGATGCGGTCGCGATTGGCGTCGAATTTATCGTGGCGCAGGGCGAGCGTATCGACCTGCACGACGGCCAGGCCATACTGGGCCAGCCGCAGCTTGAGCGCGCCCTGGAGGCGCTCGTCCAACTGGGGCCGCAGGTCGCGATTGGCGGCCATGTCGCGCATGGGCTGGGCGGCGATGAATTCGGCAGCAAGCTGGCGCACCGAGGGCGCCAGCAGCGCGCGCAGGTGCTCGCTGGTCACGACGCCTGGCATGGTCATGAAATGCTGGGCGAAGGCGCTTACCTGTTCGATTTTGATACTGACCGAGAAGCGGGCGGAGACTTTGAGGTGTTCAGCCGTGGGCAGGTCGTCGAAGTCAAATTGGACTGGCAAGGCGGCGCTGCGGGTGATCAGGATTTCGGCGTGCTGGTTGCGCAGCAGGTGGTTAAGGCGGGTGAAAAAACCTTCGATCTCATATTCGCCCTGCGGCACCTCGGTCGCCTTGTCACCTTGCAGGATGTACGCACGCGTGGTGGCAGGCACCCGCAGCGTCTTGACGAACAGGCCGGAGAGCTCGCGCACGCCAAAGAACACGGCCAGCTCATTGTCTGCCGGGACCCAGCGATTTTCATGAAAAACCGGCTCGCTGCGCGGCGCGCCCAAAGACAAGCCGCACTGGGCGCAGTAGCCGGAATCGCCGGCATTCTTATGCTCGCAGCGCGGGCATTTGACCCCGCCAAAACCAAACATCTGGAACATATGAGACTCCTGTTATTCAAACTGCATTTCCCATGCTGCTTTCGGTCCCTGTCAGGCCGATTCTAGCAGGGGCTTGACGTGCGCGACGGTGCGCACGCCAACTAGATGATCCCGATCCGGTCTATACACGCCACGCTGGCGCCTTTGGCCTTTAACCCCGACGCAAATTCAGGTGCAAGGACCGGCTCCCAGCCTTTCGGCAGCAGTACACGGTCACCCGCCAGCGCCAGGCGTGCAATCAAGGCGCATTTTGGTGCGCATCCCTCAACTTGCTCCACATGGCCGGCATGCCAAGCCTGGGAACTGCCAGTGGCGATCAGGCGCCCGCGCGGTACAAATTCGCGGCCCCGGGCAATGCGGTCGGCCATGACCAGGGCCAGCTCGAAGGAATTACCCTGGAACCGCGCTTGGCCAAAGCGCACCACGGTGCGCCAGCGTCCCAGTGCACGGCCGTCAAAATGGCGAGCGCCCGCCAGGGTTTGACGGACTGACTGCTGGAGCGCGATATCCAGGCCCGGAACGGCAATACTGCTCTCCTCATCCGGGGCAGGGGCATCCAGCGGGAACACCGCCACCTCGACCCAGCACAGGCTGTCGTTGATGCCGCCACTATGCACGGGAAACCAGGTGCGCGCGCTCGCCACACTGGCGCCGCTGTCGGGCTGGCCGTTGAGGGCGCCCAGGTGGGTCAACCCATCAGGGCCGCCGAGCAGGGCACCCGCAGGCGCTTGACGCAGATCGTGACCATCAATGCGGCCCAATTGCCACTGCGCGGACCAACCATTGGCCAGCACACCATCGCCACCCTGCCACACGCCGCGCACCATGCGGTCCGCCAGCACAACGGCCAGCTCCCAGTCACGTTCGTGGCGCTCAGGCGCGCGGTCCATGCTGATGACAACCTGCTCGCGGCTGTCCAAGCGCGCTTCGGTCAGCCGCGCCAGCCGCACAATGTGCTGCATGCGCTCGGCAACAACTGGGTCGCCCGCGGCGCTGCACTTGACATCCGCACGACCCGAGCGCGCACGCCGGCTTGCCGTCACCGTGGCTATACCAGCGGCCAGGAGGGTGCGGCATTGCGCCAGGTCGGGCCGCGTGATCATGCGAACTCGCTTTCCGGGTTTGTTATGCGGCGGCCCGCAACGTGCAATTCCAGATTGGCGATGATGCGGTCGGCGTCGTCGAACAAGATGCCAAGCGTGTGATCCTCCGCCAGCGGCAGGCGCGCCAGCAGCGCCCAGGCTTCGTCCAGCGCGTCGACCGCAGCCACGGCATGGCTGCTGCGGCGTGCTTGCTGCTCCGCCGCGAGCGCCACCCCAGGCGCCGCCAGTTCCAGCGTTGGCATCGTGGTGACCGACAGACTGACCTGGTCAAGCCGCTGCAAGAGCGCTTGATGCTGATGAAACAGGGCCTGGCCTGGTGGCAGGACCGCCAGGCGCAAGCCGCACATCACGCACGGCAGTTCCAGGAACAGGCGACGCATCGCTTCAGCATCACTCGGCGTGGCGCGCGCGATCGCTTGCACAGTCGCCGCAACGCTGGTGGAAGCGGGGACGGCGCGTGCCCGCAGTATCTGCGCATAGTCGACCTGTTCGCCCAGGTCCACCGGCAGGCAATCGTCGACGATCACGCCAAAACGCGTGTATAGCAACTGATTGAGGCCGGCGCGAAACGCATTCCATTCAACCAGCGTGGTACAGGGAGGCAGGCCGAGATTTCCCTGGGCGAGCTCGCGCTGGATGCTGCTCTCGAGCGCGGCCGAGAAGGCTGCCAGCGACACCCCATCGGGTGCTTCGCTGGCCAAATACAGATCAAAACGCTGCTGGATCACGCGTGGATCAGGCACGTCGACCGTCACACTCAGACGCAAGCCCAGTTCGGGCGCCGCGGCAAAGGGAAGCAGGTCGGCGCCATATGGTCCTGGGTGGAAGCACAGCGCCCGTTCATGCGCTTCCAGGTGAATGCGAGCATGCTGCGCAAGGCGACGGGTGTGTCCACCTTTGTCAATTACCAGCCCCAGGCAGCCGTCCGGCACCGCGCAACCAGAAGGCGCCGGCAAGGCGAGATCGGACACCCCGAGGCTTGCGAAGTCGGGAGCGGGGTTGGCGAAAGCGCGCTTGAACAAGCCTGCCATTGTGCCCTCAGCGATGGACCGGCTCGACGCTGAAACCGGCGCCGAACTCATGAAAATGGACGCCGGGGGCGGTCTCGAAGGGCCAGGCCGCTTCGCATTCGCCATCCACGTCGAGGCTCCCCTGCAGGATGATGGCGCCACCGCCGTCGACGACGCGCAGCATCGGGTGTTCACGCACCAGGCGCGCGGCGAACGGGGCCTGCGCCTCCAGCGCCAGGATCACGCGCCAGGCGCCGCTCTGTTCAACGAAATGCAGGTTCCAGTGGCCATCGTCGGTAGCCAGCATGGTCAGCGCTTGATCATCGGCTGCGGCGCGCAACAAGCCGTGACTGCCCTGCCACGCGTCCTGCGCGCGGCGCAAATCGAGCGACAAGGTACGAAAGCGACGCAAAGTCAGGGGTGACGCTGCCAACGCTGTGCGCTCTGCCGCTGTCAGCGTGCGGCTACCGTCGATCGCGGCCAGCAGGACCTCGTCGGCCAGCATCAGGCGGTCGCCTTCGACCCGGCGCGCCAGCAGCAGTTGCTCCTGCAATTTGCGATTGGTGTGGTCAGTGATGTTCACATGGTTCCTCTTTTGGTGCGGGTGCCGTCAGCAGGCGGGCGATAGCGGCATCGCGCCGTTTGCGCAGCGTTGGCAGGGACAGCCCGTCCTGCGCCGCCAATTGCGCCATCGTTGGCAGCTCACCGGTGTCCGGGTCGCGCCAGTCGGCCGGATAGCTGTCGTCGGCACCGCCCAACATTTTCAGGTACACCGCCAGGCGGACTGGCTGCGATTCTTCGGCCAGCAAGCGCGCGATCCATTGTCCCTGGTCGCGTGCCGCGGATGTCAGTTCAACACAGCGGGGGGCAGCAGAAAGTTCGTCGACTGCGCCCTCTTCCAATTGATCTGGACCAGGATTCTCGGGCGCCTCCATGACCCGGTACAAATCGTCCATCCAGGCGCTGGCGTCACCGGCGTCATGCAACCAGTCCTGGTCACGGTTGGACGAGAGTTCTTCGTAATCGCCAATTTCACGCATCATCTCTGCGATCCGCTCTGTGCTGGACTTGAGGCTCGCGAAACGCTTCGAGCGCGTGTGCAGCGGCCCGGGGCCGTCGCCGAAGAGCTCCAGCGTCGCGCTCCAGCGCATCACCCATTCGGGCTTGCAGTGGGCGATCGATTTCATCTGCCGCACCTCGATCGGCATGGCGTCCACTTCGCGATCGAGAATGGCGCCAACCTGCGCGCGGTGCTGCTGCCAGTCTGCGAACAGGCGGGCAATTTCGCCGTAGGCGGTATCGAGCATGCGGTAGCCATACATCTTGTTTGGGCTGCAGGGGCCACCGCAAGCGACCTGATAATTGTCGGAATCGACCTTGTCGCGCAAAACAGCGAACATGTCGTTGACCTTCTTGCGCAGGATGGCCTCGCCGCCTGGCATCAGCCAGAAGGCGCCGAGTTTTTCATGTTCGGCGACCAGCGCCGTGCAGAGCCCCAGCCAGTCGTTTGGCCTGGCCTGCAGCTCGAACAGCAAGGCCAGCGCCAACTCGCACACGCTGTCCCCGTAGCTGTTGCCCGGTCCTTCGGCACGCGAAGCGCGCGCACCCGCATGCAGCGCTTCGGCGCAAAGGTCCAGGTAGAGCGGCAGCTGGGCATGCGCCTGAAGGGGCTCAAGGTGGGCGAACGCCTGCAGGGAACAGTGCCCAAGCAGCTTGCGCACCTGTTCCCAGCCATGTTCCTGATACCGGGTTCCCGGCAAACGCATAAGCCGCCTCGACGTTGTGAATTGCACCAAAATGATGCCACATTACCGGGCCCGGCAAGGCGCGCTTGAAACGCCGGTTTACCCTTCTGTTCCGTGGACGCAAGGGTATTGGCGAGGCGCAAGTTGCCACGTCAGCAAGCTCCCCTAACGTGCCGCCGTGGCAACACTGGCGCCAGCCATGGTACGCAGCACGGCGGCCACGATGGGCGCCGCGTGTTCGCCCCCGCTCGCCTCGGAGTGGCTGACAAAGGCAGCCATGGCGAGACGATGTTTCTGCCCTGGCAAGCTGCCAGGCTCGAGCCAGCCGGTGAACCAGACGGTGGCCAGCTCGCGCCGCTCACCGTTGGGACCAAGGATCACGGTAGGCGCAGTGCCAGTCTTGCCAGACAGACCATGGCGGATGGCGGAAAATGCGGCGCCACGGAAGGCCGCCGAGGCGGTTCCCAGGTCGACTACGCCCTTCATGCCCTCGCTGATGCGGTCCAAGCGTACGCCCAGGGCTTCGGTCTGGCCTTGTTGTGCCGCGCGGCTATCGAGTTCGAGCAACAGGCGCGGCGCAATGACCCGGCCTTGCCCGATGGCGCCCGCCACCAGGGCCATCTGCAGCGGTGTGGTCTGCATGCGCAGACCAATGGCCATCTGGCGCAGTTCATGACGCGTATGGATGGGGTCGATATGCGCCTCGCTCGCTTGCAAGGCGTCCCAACGTGACCAGGCGAAATCCGGCGGCAACAAGCCGCCATCAAGCCGCAAAGCCTGTTCAAAGCCGAGGCGACGGGCCATGGCCGCGATGGGTCGCACACCATCGAGCGCGCCTGGCTCCAGCGCTTGCAGATCGGGCGCGCCACCGTCGGCACGTCCGAACAGGCTGCGGTCGCTCAGCTCGCCCGACCAGGCAAACCAGGTATTGAGGCTATAGGTCAGCGCCTGCGACAGACCGAGCTTGCCGTCGTGTGCGCGGCGGTCGAGGTGCTGGTCTTTGTAATTGGTGATGTGTGCCAGGCGCGTATCGACGGGATAGCTGGCCGCATCGGTGCGAAAGGCAAATCCCTTGGCGGCAGCCAGATGGTTAATGGCAGACAAGGGCATGCCGCCTAGCAGACTGTCCAACTGCGGGTCGCGGCGGGCGGCCAGTTCCATTCCCAGCGCGCTGATGATCTTGAAGGTCGAACCGGGGCTGCGAAAGGCGCCGCCGTCATGCTGGAACGCCGGCAGGCGCAAGGGGCTGCGCGCCGGGTCGGCACGGTCAAAATCACGCACTTCGTTCCAGTTGGCCGCATCGACTACCCCCGCACCGGCGCCAGCGGCGGCCAGCACGTCGCCGGTCTCGGTATCAATAACCACCATCCCCCCCTGTCGACCGACCGGCGCGGCCACGCCGCCGCTGCAATGCGCGCCATCCCACTGGCCCCGTCGCATCCCAATGCAGTCCAGCGCACCCTGACTGGCCTTTTGCAGCGCCAGGTCGAGCGACAGCCGAGCACGGTGAGGCTGGCCATCTGGCGCAGGCAGCCGCGCCAGCATGCCCGCAATGCTGTTGGCGTGATCGGCGCGTAAGCCGAGCAAGGGCGCCAGACCCGCGTCGACAGCCGCAGGCGTGGGGGCACCTGCGTTCCACAACGCAAGACCATTGCGGTCTTCCAGGCTCACGCCAGCTGGCTCCGCGGCGCGGACAAGGCCGCTATTGACCGCCAGCGGACGCCAACCCAACTTGCCGTTTGCAACGTACAGATGGCGATAGCGATCTTCGCCTTGACCAGCAAGGTCTGCCATTTCCAGCGGCGCCACTTCCAGCGTAATACGACTGGCACCTGGCGCAGCTTCCAGGGTCAGCAGTTGCACGGCGCCAGCGGACGGGCAGGCCCTGCCGGTACACACCTGCTTTGCCTCGCCAACAAGGCGGGCCCCGTCCACCTTGCGCAGGCGCCCGACCAGCATCAGTTCCAACCGCTCCCCCGCGCGCGCAGGTCGGCCCAAATTCATGCCGATGCTCCCCTCGACACGCATTGATTCCAGGCCGCCAACGCGCGTGCCCTTGCTGCTGATGTCACTCGTGCTGCCCGCCGTGCTGTCCGCCGCACCCGCACTGTCGCTTCCGGCAACAAAGGCCCCCGCAGGCTGTGCCCGGCCCATACTGTCGCGCTCTGGCCACGCCGCGACGCGCTGCCACGCTCCCCAGCCAGGTGGCAACTCGGCAAACAGACGCTCGGCAGCCAGAGGCAATCCCTCCCTGATTGCCAGGGGCGCCGCAAGCGAAGCTGCCTGCCAGCTAACGCCGGCAAGACCCGGGCGCACGCGCCACGCCAGAAGCCGCCGCTCGTTGTTGAAAATCCTGACCTGCTCGCGCACGTACTCGCCGTCCGCCATGCGATACAGGCGTTTGAACAGCTTGGTATTGGCAGGGTCCGCTACCACGCCAGGCCATCCTGCAAGATTGCCCACCCTCGCTTCCACCGGTGCTGCCTGCCAGGCCGGAAGATCGCGCGGTGCAAGCTCAATCAGCCCATCCTTCCTGAGTTGGACCAGGCCTCGCGCGTAGAGTTCCTGAAACAGCGCCTGATCCTCAAGACTGACACGCGGGGTGGCCGGCACCGAGTAGTTTCCAGGACGCAACCATGCAGAAACCGCCTGCCCATGCGCAGGAAATGCCACAACGAGCGCTCTTTCTGCCGCGTCGTCGTTCTTGCGGTAGAGCGAAACGAGGAGCTCGCCCGCTTGCGGACATACGCTGCTGCTGCGCCGCTGCAAGCGCAAGGCCGCATCCTTCCCGACTAACCAGGCCTCGCGCCGCATGGCACCCGGCCCGGCGTCGCTTGCCCAGCGCCACGGGAGAGCTGTCGCGCCCAGCGTCACCTGCAAAGGCGCGCTAAAGTCCGCCCGCGCCAGACCGCTGACCTGCAGTTCAGGTATTGCGTCCGCTGTCGGGGACGCAAGCAGCACGTTGCGCAGAGTGAGCGCGCGCCCGGAGGCCTGGTTTGCCGCCAGCAGGCGCTCTATCTCACTGAATCGGTAGCCTATACGCAGCGGCAGCAGCCTTGGCCGCGATCCGTCGAGCATCTGGCTGCACAGGTCCACACGTACTGGCGAGGCAGCCCGCATGCCGGCAGCGATGACGATGGCAGCGCCGCCTTCACTGCGCAGCGTCAGCCCCGCGCCTGATGGCACGGCAAATACAAAGCCAGGAATGACCGTTTGAAGGGCGTCGACCGAGATCGTGGCGCCAGTCGCTACATCGCGTGTGGCTGCACTTAACTGACGCGCGTGAAACGCAATGACGACGGCGCCACTGAATGCGGCAAGCACCACGGCGCCAGCCAGCAAGGAAAAGCCACGCCCTCCCTCCACGTGCATTGTCGAGCGGGCTGCAGCGCGTTCGCCCGCGCGCAGGTTACGCGCACGCCGCCAATGCCGCTGACGCGCGATCACTGCCTGCACTGCGATTGCAATCCTTCCCGCCATGGCGCCTCTCCGGTTGAAGGCCGCAATGCGGCTTGTTCAGCCTTAGCGGGGGCAGGCAGAAAGCACGCCGTGAGCGCTGTTTATCCTCGCATTTTGCAGGTCGCGCCGCAAAACCGGCGCCCTGTCGCAAGGCGGTAGCTTCCATAGCGGCGCAGGCCTAAAGTGATCACATCGAAACCCCACACTGAAAGGAAATAGTATGAACATCCTCAAACACATGGAAGCCGTCTTCGTCGCCAGCATGGTGCTTGCCATCTCCGGCTCCTACGTATCGGACCTGCTCCCACAAGCCCACGCCAAGCCGGTTGCCAGCGTGCGCGCCGAGAACAAGACCGCCGTTGTTGTCGTCAGCGCCAAGCGCATGAGCGCTGAAGAAAAGCTGCAAGCGAGCCTCAATTGAAACGCACCCACCTGCCTGTGCGCCGGCGCTGAATCGATACAGCCCACGCGTCACAGGCAGCGCATCGCCCTTCTCGCCTCGCTAGCTCCGCATTTACAAAGCTCTCCCCACTTGTTTCAGTTGTAAGCATCTGCTTCAGTTCTCCTGAACGGCAAAACGCGTTGGTATATTGAAACCGTACGCTAAACCAGGAGACAGAACATGAAACGCACCCTCACCTTTGCAGCAGCACTGACGCTTGGCGCAGCAGCCCTTCTGCCTCTGCCATCGATGGCGCAGGTTGGCCTGAGCCTCTCGATCAACACCGCGCCACCCGCCCCGCGCTATGAAAGCATTCCGGCACCCCGCCACGGTTACGTCTGGGCGCCCGGTTACTGGAACTGGGAAGGCAATCGCCACGTCTGGATCGCAGGCCACTGGGAAGGCGAACGCCAGGGCTACCAGTACCGCAACTCCGAATGGCGCCAGGAGCGCGACGGCTGGCGTTTGAACCAGGGAGGCTGGCAGCCAGTGGCCGTGCAGAGCAACGTCGAATATGTCCGCGTCGCGCCGCCGCCACCGCGTTATGAGCGCGTGCCACATGCCCGTCCCGGCTACCTGTGGGTGCCCGGCTTCTGGGAATGGCGCGGCAACCGCCACGAATGGGTCCAAGGCACGTGGGTGGCAGAACGCGTTGGCTACGTCTACGCGCAACCACGCTGGATCCAGCGTGACGGTCACTGGTACTTTGAACAGGGGCGCTGGAACGACCGCAATCATGACGGCATCCCCGACCGTTACGAAGGGCGCGACCGCAATCACGACGGGGTCCCCGACCGCTACGAAGGCCGTGACCGAGATCATGACGGAATCCCGGACCGCATGGAACGACGTGATCGTGATCATGACGGGATCCCGAATCGCCACGATGCCGACCGTGACGGCGATGGCGTACCCAATAGCCGTGACCGGGCGCCGGACAATCCGCGCCGATACTAGACGCGCTTAAGGAAAAACGCCAGCATGGAGCAATCCATGCTGGCGTTTTTTTTACACTGACCTGCCAGCGTTCTCGTTAGGGCTTGAGGTACTTGTCGAGAAACTGCACAATCTTCGCGTAAGCCTCGGCCTGGTTTTTCTTCTTGCTGAACCCATGGCCCTCGTCGCCGAACACCACATATTCAACCGGCACGTTATTGCGCTTGACCGCATCGACAATTTCATCGCTCTCCGGCTTGATCACACGTGGATCGTTGGCGCCCTGGATCACCATCAGCGGCATGCGAATCTGCTTGGCATGGAACAGCGGTGAGGTCGCGGTCAAAAATTCCTTGTCCGCGACCGGATCACCAATCTCGTTGTACAGCGCCTTGCGCTGGTCTTCCCAATACGGTGGAATGCTTTCAAGCGTGCGAATCCAGTTGCTCACGCCGAAAATATCGATGCCGACCTTGAACGCTTCCGGGCGGAAGGCTAAGGCCGACAGCACCATATACCCGCCATAGCTGCCACCCATGATGCCGATACGCTGCGGATCGATGTACCCCAGGCTGGCCAGGTAGGTTTTCGCTTCCACGCAATCCCACAAAGGCTCGCGTCCGTGTTTGCGGTCATCGGCCACAAAGAAGGTCTTGCCGTACCCGGAGCTGCCACGGTTATTGATCCCCAGGACCGCGTAACCATGATTGACCAGGTATTGGACCTGGGCGCTGTAGCCGCGCCGCGTTTGGCCACCCGGCCCACCGTGCACATACACCAGCGCCGGCACCTTGCTGGTCGCGGAGGCGCCTTTCGGGCGGAAGTAGATCGACGGGATCACCGTGCCATCGAAGGACTTGAAGCGCACCACTTCCGCTTCCACCAGGTCATTCGGATCGATTTCCTTGTTCAGGCTATGGGTCAGCTGCACCGTCTTCTTGGTCTTGAAGTCGTGCACGAACAGATTGTTGGGCGAACGGTCACCGTTGATGTAATAGGCCAGCAGGCGACCGCTGGACGAGAAGGTCGCCTGGCGCATTTCGCCACCTGGCAGCTTGGGCATGGCCACCGGTTTTTCGTCCGGTCCTTCGACCACGCGCAGTACAGTGCTGCCGTCCTGGTTGACGCGGCTCAGACGGAAGCGGCCATCGCGCGAATACTCGGTGCCCATCATTTCCCAGTCGGCCTTCTCGTGCACAGCCAGTCTGCCGCTCATCAAGTCATAGGTATAAATTGCGGCAAACTCGCCGCTGGCATTCGATGTCAAAAACAGGCGCTTCGACTCGGGATCGAAGGTCGCAGCCGTGTACTGGGTCGGGCTGGTATGCGGCGTGATCTGGCGCGCCGTGCGTGTGGTCACATCGTACAAATAGATGTCGCTGTCGGACGTGGTATTGGGCTTCGATAGCGCCAGCGTCTTCTCATCCGGGCTGATGGCCGCCACATTCATGCCGGTGCGGTTTTCGTAAAACATGGTGCGCGCGTAGGTCTTCGCGTCATAGCGGTAGATATCGAAGACCTTGGGATCACGCTCATTGGTCGACACGTAAAACGCGCCACCATCGGGCCGCCAGCCCTCAAACGAGGCCTTGAGCTTCTCGCCAGGGGTCAGGTCCTTGGTGCTGCCATCAAGCTCGCGCACATACAGGTGATTTTGTTCGTTGCCGCCCTGGTCGCGGGTAAACAAGATGCGATCGTCATTGAAAAAATAGTCAACGCCATACGTACTGTCGGTGGTCGACGTTGTCAGCGCCACCGGCTTGCCACCAGCGACATCGATGGCATAGGCATTGAAGATGCCGGTCTCATTGCTGTTAATGAGGACATGTTTTTCGTCCTTGCTAAAGGCGGCCCCGCTGTAGCTGGTGGTAGCCATGAACTGCTCGATTGTGTAGCGCTTGGGGGCTGCGGGCGCCTTCACTGCTGCGGCATGGACCAGGGAACTGACAGCGACGCAAAGCGCGATCGCCGTGACGCGTGCTGCGGGACGGATGAACTTCATGAATTCTCCTTTGGGGGACGATACTCGGACCGGGTCGAACGAGTGTTGCAAATATGCTCACGAAAGTCAATCACTGCGTTTGCGGTTATGCTGTGCCGATGAACGCCAGCTCCCCACTTCACGCCATCGCCCACAAAGCCGAACGCATGGCCAGCCGCAAACTGGCCCAGCGCACCGGCATCGATCTCGACACGGCATTGCGCACCACGCTGGAGCAGGTTGCCGGCGCGCGCGGATTGGCGCACCTGGTCGACGAACGCTTGGCAGTGCAGGCCGCAGCGGTGTCACGCGCCAGCGTCCGTGCCGATGCGCGCGCGGCAGCGCTGGCGCTCAGGCAGCAGCGCCAGGCCGGCCCGGTCACGCCCTGGCGAGCATGGTTCGACGGCTCGGCCCACCCCAACCCGGGACGCTGTGGCATCGGTGCGCTACTGACCGGGCCCGCCGGCGAGCGCATGGAAGTGAGCCTTCCCGCGGGCTATGGCAATAGCAGCGAGGCCGAATACCTGGCCCTGATCGCGGTGCTGGAGCTGGCCGTCGCGGCCAGGGCATCGGACTTGACGGTGTATGGAGACAGCCAGGTTGTGATCAATGACGTGAAAGCACCACCGGCATCGCGTGCGGCGTCGCTGCAGGCCTTGCGCGACCAGGCAGTCGCGCTATTGGCCCAGTTGGACGAGGTGAGCCTGCGCTGGGTTCCCAGGCATCGCAATCCGGAAGCGGACGCGCTGTCACAACGCGCCGTGTCACAGTGGACGGAGAATGCTCCGGCGACCACTGCGATTTGCGTTGAAAACTAGCCGGCGCTTCGCTTTAACCCTTGGCGGCAGCATCCAGGCGCTTGAACAGATCCTGGTGCAGCGACTTCGTGTACTTGGTCATGTGCTTGCGCGAGTGGGCCAGTTCCTTGAGCTGGGCGTCGGCCACCACGCGGTCGCGTTGTCCCAGCGCCCAGATGGCGTATTCGGCACGCGCTTCGATGCTTGGAAAACGCTCCACGGTCGCCGCAAACGTCGCGCCGGCTTCGACCTGGCGCGCTGCCGCTGCATAGCTCCTGGCCAGTACGATACCAAGCTGCTCCTGGCGGAAGCTTGGGTGGGTCTGCGCCAGTTCTTCGAGTGCACGGATGGCCGCGTCAGGCTGGCGATTGGCCAGGCGCGCCTGGGCAGCGGCAAAACGAATTTCCGGGTCGCCCGCAAACGGCCCACTCAGGCAGGCGTCAAACTGGGCCACGGCTTCGGCGTACATGCCGGCATCCAGCATGGCGCTGGCAAGTTGGGTCTGATTGTGCGCCGTTGGCGTGAGGTCAAAGGCGCGCTGGGCGTCGCGCAGGGCGCGTCCCGGGTCCAGCGTCTTGCGCACCAGTTCACCGGCCTTGCCAATATTGCGGTCGAGCCGTGAATCGGGCAGGTACACGGCAAAGAAGTAGACCACGCTGCCAAAGCCGGGAAACATGAACAGCACAACGAGCCAATACAGCTCGCGGCCGTGGCGAATAGCGTGAATGCCGAAATACAGTGCAATGAGGACGTGAATGCCCAAACCGAAAATCATGATGACCTTGAACGAAAGCGCGACGAAACCAAGCATGTTAATGAATGTGCAAGAAATATGCAATGCCTGAATTCCACGCCAAAGGCCCGTGGCGAACCGACCGCCCCTGCCCCGCCTCCTCCCCAAAAAACCCACCACACTGTCCTTGCGAAAGCGAGGACCCATAACCCGCAGGTCTGATAAATAGCCAATTCTCTGAGTGTGCGAGGCGTGGGTCCTCGCTTTCGCAAGGACAGTGTTGGCGGTGGCAGAGCGAAGGAGCGCTGAAACGATGCATAGGCGGGTGCGCAGTGCGCTGGCGCGGCGGAGGTTGTGCCCAGGCGCAGGTTCGGGAGCGCGGGGCTGTCGAGCGAGCTGGCGCCACCCCCCCGACACCGCTTCCTGCGTTAAGATAGACCTTTTCCCTCATCCTCCCAGCATAGCCCCACATGAGCAGCGTCCCCGCAACGTCACCGGCGCGCGCCGGCAATCTGAATTTCATCCTGGTCTGCATCTTCATCGACATGCTGGGAATTGGCCTCATCGTGCCGGTGCTGCCTGTCCTGGTGG
>JBJMVX010000177.1:0-11252 GCA_045810445.1 Massilia sp. | reverse complement strand
TCCAGGCTACCAGGCGATTGGTGAGACCTACCCGGCTGTGACGCAACTGGGCGCGCCGCTTCGCCGTCCAGCGCCAGCCGAGAACAGGCGCGCCGGCCAGGTTGATCACCACGTCGAAGCGACGCGAGGGCGGTAGCTGCTGCATGTCGCTGATGCATTCGACGCGACCATCGAACTGCCATGCCGCCTGCTTCGGGCTGCGCGTCAGTACCGTTACGCGCTGACCGTCGCGCAGCAGGGCGTGGACCAGGTTCTGGCCAATGAAGCCGGTGGCACCGGTGACGAGGAAGCTGCTCGAAGGCGTTGCGAAATGCGGTGCCGATGCCGCCGAATTTGTATCCCTCAGACGCGTCAATGTGCGCGCAGCAAAACCATCGCGCAGGCCAGAGATGCCAACGCCTGCACCGCACAGCGCCAGGAAGGCCGTCAAGGGCGTGAGCGCCTGCGCCGTCAACGCGGTCGGCATGGCCAGCCAGGCGGGCAGGTTCAAGGCCAGCAAGGTGATGAAGGCACCGCCGTTGATCGCCAAGATGGTGTGGGTGACGCGCTCCGTGGCCGGCAGCAGGCGGGTCTGGTCTTCCACCACGAAGTCCCACAAGGTCAGGCCAATTTCAACAACCAGCACCGTCATCAGCACTGCAGCCCACAGACCATCGAAGCGCCACAAGGCCATGCCGATAAAGAGGGCGCTGTAAATCATGGAACGCAGCGCGTGGATTTTCAGTTCGCGCAACGCGCTTGGGCGCGAGGGCAAGGCTTCGCTTAATTCATGGTGGTAGAGGGTGTCAAAGGCGCCTAATACGCCCTGCACCGCCAACAGCTGCAAGGCCAGCAAATAGGTGTTCATGCCACCACCTCGCGAAACACACCCGCTTGCGTAAAGGTGGTGCCAAACAGCGGGTGGCGAATCTCGATGCGGATATCAAACTGGTTGGCGTTGTTGTTGCGGTGGCAGAGGAAGGTCTTGCCCGGTGTGAGCAGGCCTGGCAGCGGGATGCGCACACCAAAAATCTGCCAGAAATAGCCATCGCTTTCGAAGTGCAGGTTGCCATCGCGGACATCGAGCACCAGCTTCATGCCCAGCCCCATGCCCACGTATTCCAGCACTTCACCCTTGCTACTTTCGCGCATGAAGGACGTGAACTGCACGGGCTTGCGGCCATTGAGCCGGTAGATGCGCTGCTTGAAAATCGATGCGCAGTTCTCTTTCGAGTAGACCTGTATATCGACTGGAAAATTGGCGTCGTTGAAGGGCATCAGGGCGCCCTGGATCAGCGGCATGGTCAAGTAGCCGAGCACCTTGCCAACGCGCGAGCAGGTCAGCTCACTTAATTCACCCTTGTAGTTCAGCGGCTTGCCGGGCAAGGGATTCTTGTCGAAGCGAAGCTGGATATCGGGATGCAGACGACGCCATTCCGGCCCGAGGATTTTTTTGAACAGCTCACCTTCGGACGGGATGCTCATGCTGGGCTCCTGATACGGTCGGCAAAGTAGAGGTAAAACAGCGGCGGCAGCATGCACGCGAGCGCGCCGGCGTCGATCCACACGTGGGTCCAGCAATCTGCGCGCAGCGAAATGAGCATGTCCTGCGGGGCCCACAGCACCATGCCGACAATGAGCGCGCCCCAGGCGAAACTGCTGCGTTGGCGGTCGCCCACCCAGGCCAGCGCGGCCATCCAGATTGCCGCGGCCTGCACGGTGGGGCCGAACAGGGATATCCACCAGACTTGCAGGGTATGCGCAGCGGCAGGCACTTGCGGGCCGAAGAAGGCCGTCTCGATGCTGCGGTGGTAACCATCAAATAGCGCGGCGCCAGCGACCAGGGGCAGCAAGGCACCCACGATCAGGTGACCGGCGATGCTGATGTAGGTCAGGCGCACGCACAAGGTACGCAGAAGCGTGGGGCTCATGATTTGTTCCGGTTTTTGAGGAAGGGGTTGCCGATCTCGCACACGCCATCGGCACAGGCCGGGGCCTTGTAGCCAAGCAGCGCGGAGAGCTTGTAGCGGTTGCGTGCAAACGCCTGATACAGGATGGAGAGCGCGCCGCGCAGGACGGGCACGCGCAAGGGCCAGACCATCCAGCCGCGACCGACCAGGGTATAGGCGGCCAGCATGCTGTCGATCCCGATCAGGACCTGGCCATCGGCGGCCTGGCTGTAGAGCTGCAGGTTCAGTTGCTCCATGCTGGCGTTCAGGTGGGCCGGGTCGAAACCGGGGACGGCGATGTCGGTAAAAGCGAGCCAGCCGTCGCGATCCCAGGTGCGCAGGCGCTGCATTTCAACGGCGCAGAAAGGGCATTTGCCATCGTAGTAGAGCGTCAGTGCGGTGGCGGTCATGAGCTCGCGTCCTGTTCATCGCTGCCCAGAAAACGCGCCACCTTGCCACCCATTTTCAGGAAGCGCAGCATGGTCGCCGGTGGCAGGTGTTTGTAGTCGTCGTAACTGGTGCCCAGCATTTCAAGGAAGTCGAGCACCTGGTTGATGCGTGCCAGTGAAGCCTGTTCCAGGTCGCCGTCCTTCTCGCCATCGATGGCGCATTCGCGCAGCACGGTAAGCGTGGGATCGATTTCGCGGCGTTTGCGCTCCTCGACGATCACGCGGAAGATCTCCCACACATCCTGCAAGGCGACGAAATGGTCGCGCCGGTCGCCCATCAGATGGGTGCTGCGGATCAGGTTCCAGCTTTGCAGCTCCTTGAGCGAATTGCTCACGTTGGAACGCGCAATGACCAGCGATTCGGCAATGTCTTCAGCTGCCAGCGGCCGGTTGGACAGGAAGAGCAGCGCATGAATTTGCGCGACCGTGCGGTTGACGCCCCAGCGGGTGCCCATTTCGCCCCAGTGGAGGATGAATTTCTGTTCGGTTGGGCTCAGCGGCATATTTCTCTCATTTCTTTAATTTCTGTCACGAGAGAATTTTGCGCTTTAGAAATGGGAAAGTCAATTGCCATCGCCTAAACCCCATGTCAAACTCTTAGTCTTTTTTCAACCACTGGCGCGCATGGACAAATCGCTGCTGTTCATCTGTTTTCTGACCTTTGTGATCCACCTGATCGGCACCCTCGCCTATTCGGTGCGCATCGCCGGTATCCGCACCCGGCGCATCGCGGTGTCGCTGGCGCTCTTTAGCATCCTGGTGCTGGTCTCGCGCACGTCGAACTCCTTCCTGGGGCCCTTCCTGGCCAAGCGGGTCGAGCGCAATCTGAGCGCGCCGATGGCGGCAGAGAGTCTACTCACCGACTTTCGCTGGCTGCTGTTGGCGTCCACCCTGGCGACCATCGTCGGGGCGCTGCTGATACCGACCTTCCAGCGCGTGTTCTGCCGCGCGGTCGAGCATTTTCAGGTGCACCGCTCCGTACCCAAACTGGTATTGCACGCGTTTTTCAAGGGTGGCATGTCCTATGTGCGCGACGTGGCCAGCATGCCGGCAGCGGCCAATGTAACGGGCCTGCGCGAGACTGGCGGCGTGTCCGTGTCCGTGACGGTGCTGAACGTGGCAGCGGTGGCGCTGTGGACTGTGGGGGTGTTCGCGGCGCTTTATGCGGGCGTGCTCGACCCGGGCGTGCGCGTCACTTCCAGCACACTCTCGTCGATCATCAATGGCGGCGCCACGGTGATGATGGCAGTATTCATCGATCCCCACATGTCGGGCATGACGGACGACGTGATCGAGGGGCGCGTGAGCAACGGCCAGTTTCGACGCGCCGTGGTGTGGCTGGTGGCCAGCCGCCTGGCAGGCACCTTGCTGGCGCAGGTGCTGCTGGTGCCGTCTGCGCTGTTGATTGTGTACGTCGCGAAGGCTGTGTGATGCGCTCGAAAATACCTACCCTGTTTTGCGCAGCCTTCACGGCCTTGCTGGCATCGGGCTGCAATGTCGAATTAAGCTATTTCGACAAGGACCGCGCCCATGCCGAGGCGGCGGTGTCACAACTGCGCGCCGCGTACCGAGCAGGCGACTACAAGGCCATCTACGCCATGGGAGCACCGGGCTTGAAGCAGGCAGTGTCAGAAGCGGCGCTCGTCGCTGGCGTGAGCACCAGTGCGGAACGCTATGGCGCGCTCAAATATGCCCGTCAAGCGACAGCGTCCTGCTTTGCCAATGAAGTCAGATTCATCTATCTGTCCGAGTTTGAAAAGGGGCCAGCTACAGAAATGATGATCTGGCAGCTACACGACGGCCAAGCCTATTTAATGATGTATAAAATTTCGCCAGGGCTGGTAGAGGTCACACCGAATGCCGAACACGCCTGCCCGCCAGCTGCAGTTTTATAGCGCTAGCGTCTATCGAGAGTGCATGATCAAACTGGAATTTGCGGGAGCAAACGGGCCCAGTCTCACACCTTGCGTCCACAGTGCCAGCGCATCGGCAAAAACAACCTGGCTACCGATCTTGGCGACACTTAAACTTTTTATCTTGCGATTGAGCCGTGAGGAAAACGCGGTAATTTTCTTGAAGTCCCACTGTCTCACATCCTCTAATTTTGCAGTCGTATTCGCACTTCGTTCTGCTCTCAGGACGCTATTGTGATTTGTGTGCGAGTTAGATAAATACTCGCCGTTGGGAGCAGACAGATAAAGTTGAACCAGTCCCCAACCGCTCGCGGCATATTTGAATGTCGCTCCGCTAGCGGAAGGGTTGATTGCAATCCGGGTCGGAACGAATGGTGGACCGGCATCGATCACGTACAGCTGCAAATACACATCACGTAACTTGCCGTTGGAAAGAACCCGGTCGAATCTTGCCAGGACATCCTGGGCTGAAAAGAACTCTTCCAGCGGTGTGTCCGGCGCCGATCCGATCTCAAAGACCCTGCATGTCTTTTCAGCGAAGAGCCATTCCAGTATTGCTAATTGGTCTTTCGGGGTCGCGTAAAAATCGCAGTTGGGCATGGTGTCGGACTTAAAGCATCAGTGTTTTGCGACGACACCCGGGGGATCGGAATCGACTTCCTCGCACAGAGTGAACCAGATTGCACATTGACAAATAGTTAAAAGTGCGTAGCCTGTCGGCTACTGCAACATTTATTACTATTAATCACATATGCGCATCTTAGCCCGTTTTCGCCTTTCCGCCCATCCAAAGACACTCCTCGTACGGGGGCTAATCGGGTTCATGACCGTATTTTTGATTAGCGCTTGCAACCAGATACCGGCAACGCCGGAAGACCAGGCCACCGCCATCGCCTACGTGGATCAGCTGCGCGCGCGTGATTTTGACGCCATCAAAAAAGAAGCAGACGCAAGCATCGCCGACAGCGCCACCCCTGAGGTGTTGGCCCAAATGGCGGACCAGTTCCCGGCCCGTTTGCCCAAAGCGCGCACCTTGATCGGCGCGAGCATGATGCAGTCGTTTGTACACGATACGCGCAAAGTGGCGACCAATTTCGAATACGATTTCGGGGACAAACTGCTGCTCGTCGAAATGCAGGTGCAGACCAAGGACGGCGTGAAAACAATCCTTGGATTTCGCGTCACGCCAATGTCGCAATCGGCCGCAGCGCAGCACGCGTTCACTTTTGCAGACAAAGGCATCGCGCAGTACGGTGTGATGGTTGCGGCAGCCGGCGCGGTACTGCTCTCGCTGTATGCGTTCGTCGTCTGCCTGCGTACCAAATTCGCCGGTAGAAAATGGCCGTGGGTGCTGTTCACCATGTTCGGGTTCACCCAGTTGGTGGTTAACTGGACGAGTGGCCAACTGAGCTTTCAGCTGCTGTACATTGGATTATTCAGCGCGGCGTTTGGAGCACCGTCATTCGGACCGGTGATGATCAGTGTGTCGCTGCCGATTGGAGCAATCTGGTTCCTGCTGCGCCGGGAAAAACTGATGGCTGTGCCACCATTGGCCGACCAGAATGTGCCGACAGCGGAACCTGTGAGCGAGTAAATCGAGCGTTCGGCCCTGCGCCAACGCGTGCAATGACGCACCGGGTCGCGGGGCCTACGAGCGTCATTGAAAGTGGACCTGCCTTTAACAGCGCCGCGCCTACTTCGGACAATGCAGGTAGCTCGCCAACAGCCCCTCCCACGTGGCCGCTGCATCGAAATCTGGCTTGAGCGCATTTTCCAGAGGTGTTTTGCTCATGTACGCGTTCAGACCATGCAGAACCAGATACCTTGGAAAATAAGTAGGGGGCCCGATTTTGGCAATGTCCGCGCACAATGCCGGCAGTGCTGCGCCTGAAATCTGCTGTTGGGTAGCCGCCACATGCTGCGCCTTCTCTTCATCGGATAGGCCGGCGAAGGTGCGCATGATGAGTACTTTCGGCCCTCCTTGTGCGCTTCGGTCGGCCACGCGCATGGCATCAAACTTGGCATATACACCCGACAGCAGAAACAACCTCGCCTCTTTGTCGAATTGGCCCTGCTGGATACACCGTAGGATACCGGTGTGCAAATCAGCAGGGGTGAATGCGGAAGTGACGTCGGACAGTGCAAGGCAGTCCAATTGACGGGTCGCTGCAAGGCTGCCTTCGACATGGATATTACTTATGTTCCCACGCTGCTCCTGCATCACCTGTGGTCGATCTGGAACCTGAGCGGTCGCGGTTTGGATCGCTGCGAAAAGGACAAGCGCGAACATTTTCATGGTGTGGTTTCACTTCCAAAAGAGGGGGGCACGCTGCCAAACCTGCAAGGCGCACGACGGACGCATTCGCCAAGATACCAGATACCCAACTTTCCCGATCGCTTAAAGCGGATCAGAACAAGCTTGTCAGAAATGAGTCAGATCAGCGCTTGTCACATCCAGACCCCGGACATGATCAGCTGGCGGGCCTTCCAATGGCGGCAGCTTCTCTCGGGCGAGGAACAGTGCGAGGTATGCGCCAAATAGGGGAATGAACAAGATGACGGCAGCCTGGGCCCATCGTTGGCTGCGGTCGTAATACGGCGACACAAAGACCTTGCGAATCGCGAACACATCGAGCACAAGGGCAAGTGCGCCCAAGCCCAACAACACCCATTCGCCAGCAGGCATTTCCATCATGCTGTTCTTCCTTGTTTGACTGACGGGACGTCGGCATTGAAAAGTGAGCGGCGCATCTGCCTTGGCTTCACGGCGCTTTGCCGTCCGCTTTCGGTGGTGGAGGCGGCGGCAAGGGTGTTGCCGATTCCTTGGGCAAGCCGTTCTTGCCCAGAATTTGGACGTAGACTTCGTTCTGCTTGATCATGTTCAGCTCAAAGCGCGCGCGTTCTTCCACGGCGCCTGTGCCTTCTTTCAGGTCGCGCACTTCCGACTCCAGCTTGGCATTGCGCGCCTTCAGGTCGTCGGCCTTGGCCTGGGCCACGCTCACCTGATTTTCCAACTCCCCCACGCGCAGCCAGCCGCCCTTCCCCAGCCACAAAGGCAGTTGAATGAGCAGCAGCAGAAACACAAGGACGAGCGTGATGAGGCGCATGGCTTTATGCACCGGCCAGCGTGGCTGGCCGGTTCCAACAATTACTTCAGGTTGTAGAACGCATCACGGCCAGGATAGCTGGCGATGTCGCCCAGGTCTTCTTCGATGCGCAGCAGCTGATTGTACTTGGCCATGCGGTCCGAACGCGACATCGAGCCGGTCTTGATCTGCAGGGCGTTGGTGCCAACAGCGATGTCTGCGATGGTCGAGTCTTCGGTCTCGCCCGAACGGTGCGAGATGACGGCGGTGTAGCCGGCGCGCTTGGCCATCTCGATGGCAGCGAAGGTTTCGGTCAGGGTGCCGATCTGGTTGATCTTGATGAGGATGGAGTTGGCGATGCCCTTCTCGATGCCTTCTTTCAGGATCTTGGTGTTGGTGACATACAGATCGTCGCCCACCAGTTGCACCTTCTTGCCGAGCGCGTCGGTCAGGATCTTCCAGCCTTCCCAGTCGCCTTCGGCCATCGCGTCTTCGATCGAGATGATCGGGTACTTGTCGCACCAGGTTGCGAGCATGTTGGTGAACTCGGTCGCGGTCAGTTGCAGGCCTTCGCCTTCCAGGTGGTACTTGCCGTCCTTGTAGAATTCGCTGGCGGCGCAATCGAGGCCGAGGCAGATCTGGGTGCCTGGCTCGTAGCCGGCCTGCTCGATCGCTTGCATGATCAGCTTGATGGCTTCTTCATGGTTAGCCACGCTAGGCGCAAAGCCGCCTTCGTCGCCGACCGAGGTCGCCAGTTTTTTCTCGTGCAGGATTTTCTTGAGCGTGTGGAAAATCTCGGCGCCATAACGCACCGCTTCCTTGAAGCTTGGTGCGCCAACCGGGATGATCATGAATTCCTGGATGTCCAGGTTGTTGTCGGCGTGGGCGCCGCCATTGATCACGTTCATCATCGGCACTGGCATTTGCATCGCGCCCGAACCACCGAAGTAGCGGTACAGTGGCAGGCCGGCTTCTTCGGCGGCCGCCTTGGCCACGGCCATCGACACGGCCAGCATGGCGTTCGCGCCCAGGCGGCTCTTGTTCTCGGTGCCATCGAGGTCGATCAGGGTGCGGTCCAGGAAGGCCTGTTCGTTCGCGTCCAGGCCCATGATCGCTTCCGAGATCTCGGTATTGATATTTTCGCAGGCTTGCAGCACGCCCTTGCCGAAGTAGCGGCTCTTGTCGCCGTCACGCAGTTCGATCGCTTCGCGCGAACCGGTCGATGCGCCCGACGGCACAGCTGCGCGTCCCATGACGCCCGACTCGAGCAGCACGTCGCATTCGACGGTTGGATTGCCGCGCGAATCGATAATTTCACGGCCGATAATATCAACGATAGCACTCATTCTTATTCTCCAAAGGGTAAGCAAAACGGTGGGCGGATCCGGGCGGATCCGCCTGCATCTGTCAGGGCAATCGGCTGCAAGAACGACGACGCAACGGTCAGGTAAAGCTGGTTTCGAGGAAGCCGGCTTTTTTGACGACGCGATCGAGTTCCACGAGCGTGGTCAGGAGTTCCTTCATGCGTCCCAGCGGGACTGCGTTCGGGCCGTCCGACATTGCCTGCGCGGGGTTGGGGTGCGTTTCCATGAACAGGCCGGCGATACCGGCTGCCACGGCTGCGCGCGAGAGCACGGGGATGTGTTCGCGCTGGCCACCGGATGTGGTGCCCTGTCCGCCCGGCAGTTGTACCGAATGGGTCGCGTCGAACACGACCGGGCAGTTCGATTCGCGCATGATCGCCAGCGAGCGCATGTCGGAAACGAGGTTGTTGTAGCCGAACGAGGCGCCGCGTTCGCAGGCCATGAAGTTGTCTGGGTTCAGACCTGCTTCCTTCGCTGCCAGACGCGCCTTGTCGATCACGTTCTTCATGTCGCCGGGCGCGAGGAACTGGCCCTTCTTGATGTTGACCGGTTTGCCCGACTGGGCGCAGGCGACGATGAAGTCGGTCTGGCGGCACAGGAAGGCTGGCGTTTGCAGCACATCGACCACCGACGAGACGGCGGCGATTTCTTCAATGGTGTGGATGTCGGTCAGGACCGGCACGCCAATTTCGCGGCGCACGTCGCCCAGAATTTCCAGGCCCTTGTCCATGCCAGGTCCGCGAAACGAGGTGCCCGAAGAACGGTTGGCCTTGTCGAAGGAGGACTTGTAGATGAAGGGGATACCGAGCGCGGACGTGATTTCCTTGAGCGTGCCGGCAGTGTCCATCGCCATCTGGCGCGATTCGATCACGCAGGTGCCGGCGATGAGGAAGATTGGATGGTCCAGGCCTACGTCGAAACCGCAAAGCTTCATGCTGCGTCTCCTTGCAATGCGGCCGCGCCATTGTTGGCTGCCGCAGGATGGGAATGGGCCGCCTTGTGCGCCAGCGCCGCCTTGATGAAGGACGTAAAGAGCGGGTGGCCGGTGCGCGGGGTCGATTTGAACTCGGGGTGATACTGCACGCCCATGTACCACGGGTGGGCATTGTCGCCCGTGCGTGGCAATTCCATGATTTCGCACAGGTCTTCGGTCGGGGTGCGGGCCGAGACAATCAGGCCAGCTGCTTCAACGCGGGCCAGGTAGTGGTTGTTCGCTTCGTAGCGGTGACGGTGACGCTCGGTGACGACCGAACCGTAGATTTCAGCGGCCAGCGTGCCCGGATTGACGGCGCAGGTTTGCGCGCCCAGGCGCATGGTGCCGCCCAGGTCGGACGACTCGTCGCGCTTTTCGACTTTGCCGTCGTGGTTCTGCCACTCGTTGATGAGGGCGACGACTGGCTGGTCGGTTTCATTGTCAAATTCGGTCGAATTGGCGTTGGCCATGCCCGCCTTATGGCGTGCGTATTCGATCAGGGCGACCTGCATGCCCAGGCAAATGCCCAGGTAAGGAATCTTGTTTTCGCGGGCATAGCGTGCGGCCATGATCTTGCCTTCCACACCGCGCTTGCCGAAGCCGCCAGGCACCAGGATGGCGTCATACTTGGCCAGATGGTCGCAACCCTTGGTCTCGATGTCTTCCGAGTCCAGGTATTCGATGTTGACGCGGCTCTCGGTGTGGATGCCGGCGTGGCGCAGCGCTTCGGTGAGCGACTTGTAGGACTCGGTCAGGTCCACATATTTGCCAACCATGCCGATGGTGACTGCTTCCTTCGGATGCTCGAGCGCGTAAATGAGTTTGGTCCATACCGACAGGTCTGCTGGCGGCGCGTCCATGCCAAGCGCGTCGAGGATGATCGCGTCCAGGCCCTGGTCGTGCAGCATCTGCGGCACTTTGTAGATGGTGTCGGCGTCCCACACCGAGATGACGGCCTGCTCTTCGACGTTCGAGAACAGCGAGATTTTCGCGCGTTCGTCGTCCGGGATGCGGCGGTCGGCGCGGCACAGGAGGGCTGTTGGCGTAATGCCGATTTCACGCAGCTTTTGCACGCTGTGCTGGGTCGGTTTGGTTTTCAGTTCGCCCGCCGAGGCGATGTAAGGCACCAGGGTCAGGTGCACGAAGGCAGCCGACTTGCGCCCTGCCCGCAGCGACAACTGGCGCGCCGCTTCGAGGAAGGGGAGCGATTCGATGTCGCCCACGGTGCCGCCAATTTCCACCAGCGCCACGTCCACGCCTTCGGCGCCGCGGTAGATGTAGTCCTGGATTTCGTTGGTGATGTGGGGGATGACCTGCACGGTCTTGCCGAGGTACTCGCCGCGCCGCTCCTTGCGGATCACCGATTCGTATATCTGGCCGGTAGTGAAATTATTGGTCTTCTTCATCCTGGTAGAGATGAAGCGCTCGTAGTGGCCGAGGTCCAAATCGGTCTCAGCGCCGTCGTCGGTGACGAACACTTCGCCGTGCTGAAATGGACTCATCGTGCCCGGATCGACGTTGATGTACGGATCGAGCTTG
>JBJMVX010000176.1:0-8206 GCA_045810445.1 Massilia sp. | reverse complement strand
GAACGCGAGGACCCATACATTGCTTGCCTCACAGGGGCAATGTGCCTAGCTACACGCGTGTTATGGGGCCGCGCTTTCGCAAGGACAGTGGGGCTAGTTGCGCGGGATAGCGCGTGGTGCGACTTCGAGTTCAACAAACACCGTACGCTGGCGTGCGATCGCCACGACACTGTCCTTGCGAACGCGAGGACCCATACATTGCTTGCCTCACAGGCGCAATGTGCCTAGCTACACGCGTGTTATGGGTCCTCGCTTTCGCAAGGACAGTGGGCTAGTTGCGCGGGATAGCGCGTGGTGCGACTTCGCGTTCAGCAAACACCGTACGCTGGCGTGCGATCGCCACGACACCGTCCTTGCGAACGCGAGGACCCATACATTGCTTGCCCTACAGGCGCAATGTGCCTAGCTACACGCGTGTTATGGGGTCGCGCTTTCGTAAGGACAGTGGGGCTGGTTGCGCGGGATAGCGCGTGGTGCGACTTCGAGTTCAGCAAACACCGTCAGCAAAAAAAATGCCGCCCGGTGTTACGCGGGCGGCATGGCAGCGAAGTGCGGCGTCAATTATATCAGCGCGGCAATCAGTTTGCCGAGAATGCCCACGCCTTCACGGATGCGCTCAGGGGGCACCGTCACGAAGGACAGGCGCAGGGTATTGGTCTCGGGCTCGTTGGCATAGAACGGTGCGCCCGGCACGAAGGCGACCTTCGCTGCAATGGCCTGATCCAGCAGTTTCATGGCATCGATGTGCTTGGGCAGGGTCACCCAAATGAACATGCCGCCTTCCGGTTTGGTCCAGGTGACGCCGGTCGGGAAGAATTCGGTCAGCGCGTCCAGCATGGCCTGGCACTGGTTGGCGTACAAGGTGCGAATGCTAGGAATATGCTCTTTCAGGAAGCCATCCTTGACCACTTCGTACACCACCATTTGCGTCAGCTGCGCAGTGTGCAAATCGGCGGCCTGCTTGGCCAGCTCCAGGCGGCGTACCAGCGGCAGCGGCGCGACCACGTAGCCGAGGCGAATACCAGGCGTGAGCACCTTGGAGAAGGAGCCCATGTAGATGACGCCATCCGGGTTCATGTTCAGCATTTTCGGGAACGGTTCGCCCTTGTAGCTCAGCGCGCCATATGGATCATCTTCGATCAACGGAATACCCAGGCGGGCGCAGGTTTCGACCAGCTCCACGCGGCGCTCGATCGACAGGCTGCGGCCGGTCGGGTTCTGGAAGTTCGGCAGCGCGTACAGCATGCGCGCGCCTTCGGCCACCGCTTCGATCGAGGACGGCACCAGGCCATGCTCGTCGGTTGCGACCGATTTGAATTCGGGACGGTACACCGAGAACGCTTGCAGCGCGCCCAGGTAGCTCGGAGTTTCCACCAGCACGCGGCTGCCTTCGTCGATCAGTACCTTGCCCAGCAGGTCGAGCGCCTGCTGCGAGCCCGACGTCATCAACACTTGTTCCGGCAAGATCTTGCAGCTGTCGGTGGACAGGGAATTGGCAATCCATTCACGCAGCAGCGGGTAGCCATCGGTCGGGCCGTATTGCAGCGCTACTTTGCCGTTTTCGGACAGCACCTTGTCGAAGGCTGCTTTCATGCGCTCGACCGGGAAGGTCGCTGGCGATGGCAGGCCGCCGGCAAACGAGATGATCTCGGGCCGTTGTGTAATTTTCAGAATTTCGCGGATGAAGGAGCTTTGCAGCTGGCTCGCGCGTTCGGAAAAACGCCATTCGATCGGGTTGGGATTTTCAATTTTCATGCTGGTCTCACTGGAAAAAAGGGCCGCGTCGGTACCGGGCCATTATAGAGCACGCTTGGTAAGCGGGCCGGGGTGGAGGGCGCCGGATAGGCATCCCCCGTATCGGGACATCACGCCAATTCGGCAATCATTTCAATTTCCACGCAGGCGCCCAGCGGAATCTGCGCTACGCCAAAGGCCGAACGGGCGTGCTTGCCAGCGTCGCCGAACACCTCGCCCAGCAGGGTCGAGCAGCCATTGGTGACCAGGTGGTGCTCGGTGAAGTCGGGGCTGGAATTAACCAGGCTCATCACTTTGACGATGCGCTTGACGCGGTTCAGGTCGCCCCCGCAAGCCTGCTGCAAGGTGCCCATCAGGTCGATGGCAATGGCGCGCGCGGCTGCGTGGCCTTGCTCGGTCGTGGTGTTTTTGCCAAGCTGGCCGACGATCACGGAACCGTCGGCATTTTTCGCCAGGTGGCCCGACAGGAAGACCAAGTTGCCCGTCTGCACATACATGACATAGGCGGCAGCCGGAGCAGCCGGGGCCTTGAGCGTGATACCGAGGGCGCTGAGTTTTTCGTAGACGGACATGGGGTTTCCTGGTGCGTTATGAAGGACAAGGCAGTATTGTACGTCGGCGCATCCGGCATTCCCATCGGAATTGCGACATTGACTATCATTTGCGGACAAAGATCAGCGCCTGCTGGCCATCAGACAATTTTAGTCGGCCATCGGCCAGAATTTCGAATTCTGCACGCTGGGCGCCGTTTTGCTCGACCACCAGCAGCTTGCCGTCCACCTTGTAGGGATGGGCCAGCGGGAGCGGCGTGCGGCCAGCGCGTGTGCTTTTGTAGTCGCTGCCGTCCGGATTGCTGCGAAAGTAGTTACCGTGGGCCAGGCGAAACGCTGCCGTGCCCTGCGCATCGGCATACGCACCTTCGACCTGCGGCGCACAGCCGCCCAGGGCCAGCAACAGCGGCAAGACTAGCGACTTCATGGTGAGCTCCTCTCAACGTTGGACCCGCATTGTTCGTCCCATCGCCACCACGGCGATGACGGCAAACGCAAACAGCAGATGGGCGGCGGAAACCGGTTCGCCCAGCACCACGGCCGCGCCGGCGAGCGTGACGAAGGGCTGCACCAGTTGCACCTGGCCGACGCGCGCAATGCCACCGCGCGCCATGCCGCCGTACCAGAAAAAGAAACCGATATACATGGAGAAGGCCGACACGTAGGCAAAGCCGGACCAGGCCTTCCAGCCGGCGGCGGCCAGCAGCGCAGCGTGCGGCCATGTCAGCCAAAGCAGCAGGGGCGCGAGCAGCGGCGCGGCCAGCACCAGGGCCCAACTGATCACCTGCTGTCCGCCCATGGTCTGCGCCAGGCGTGCCCCTTCGGTGTAGCCGATGGCTGCCAGCAGCACGGCCAGGAACATCAGCAGGTCCGCCTGGTGGAAGCTGCCACCGCTCTGGCGCAGTGCGAACGCAATCACCAGGGCGGTGCCGGTCAGTGCCATGAGCCAGAAGCCGCGCGAAGGCCGTTCATTGCCACGCAGTGCCGAGAAGGCGGCCGTGGCCAGCGGCAGCACGCCCACCAGCACGGCGCCATGCGAGGCCGGTACGGTCTTGAGCGCGATGGAGGTCAGCCACGGGAAGCCGACGATGCAGCCACCCGCTACCGCCGCCAGCGGCAGCCAGGCCGCGCGCGCTGGAAACGGCTGGCGCTTGTACAGCAGCCAGGCGCAGGCCAGCATGGCGGCCGTCACCGCGCGGCCCAGCGCCACGAAGTCAGCTGGCAGGTCGGCTACCGCGAGGCGCGTGGCGGGAAAGGTCATCCCGAAGATGATCACGCCGACCAAGCCAAGCAGCATGCCGCTCGTTTCGCGCGACAGGACAGGGTGTGGCAGTGGGGGCACTGTCAAGGGAAGACTGTTCATCTCATGGTCCCTGCAGCACGTGGCGGAACAATTCGGCATCGACATTGCCCCCGGTGAGCGGCAAGCCGACTTTCTTGCCTTTGAACGCTGCGCTGTCCTTCATCTGCAAGGCGGCCGCCAGCGGGGCGGCACCGGCACCTTCGGCCAGATTGTGGGTGGCGCGGTAGTAAAGGCGCATGGCGTGTGCCACCTCGTCGTCGCTCACGGCCACGATCTCGTCGACATGCGCGAGGATGGCCACCAGCGAGGCGGCATCGGGCTGGCGGCAGGCCAGGCCATCGGCCAGCACGGTGCTCACGGGCGCACTGACACTGTGGCCGGCGCGCAGCGACAATTGGTAGGCCGGCGCGTGGCTGGACACCACGCCGACAATGCGGGTGGCGAGCCCCAGTGCGTTGCGTGCTGCGATGGCGCCGCAGATCCCCGAGCCCTGGCCGATCGGCACCAGCAGCAAGTCCAGGTCGGGCTGGGCGCGCAGCAGTTCCAGGTAGCCGGTGGCCACGCCCGCGACCAGGTCCTCATGCCAGGACGGCACCATGTGCAGCCCCTCGTCGCGTGCCACCAATTGCGCGTGTTCGCGGCAGGCTTGGAAGTCCTGGCCCACTTCGACCAGGTTGGCGCCCAGGCTGCGCATGGCGGCGTTCTTCTCCACGCTATTCCCGAAAGGGACGTAGATATCGGTGCGCAGACCGTGACGGGCCGCGGCAAAAGCCACCGACTGGCCATGATTGCCGCGCGTTGCGGCCAGCACGCCACGCAAACCCGGCTCGCGTTTGACCAGGGCATCCATGTACACCAGGCCGCCGCGCACCTTGAAGGCGCCTAGCGGCGTATGGTTTTCGTGCTTGATCCAGGTTTCCGTGCCCAGGGCGGCACTGAGCCGCGGCCAGCAATACTGCGGCGTGGGCGGCATGGCGCGGTAGACGATGGCGGCGGCGGCGTCGAGCTGGGCGAGGGGTGGCTGCATGGCGGTGCTTTCTGTGCTTGGATAGTGGTGAACTCAGGTGTATCCTAGGCTCAAAAACCAGTACAGTACAAATACACTTTTCCATATAATTTCACATACTGTGACGGTGACATGACCAATACAGCCACCCGCGCCGCGTCCACGGCCCCCTTTGTTGCCTTGCTCAGCCGCGACTCCGGCGAGTCGCTGATCGACCAGATCGTGCGCTCCATCGTCGCGCGCATTGATGACAAGCTGCTGCGCGGCGGTGCGCGCATGCCTTCGATCCGCCAATTTGCCGCGTCCCACGGCGTGTCCTGCTTTACCGTGGTAGCCGGCTACGACAAGCTGGTCGCCAAGGGCTATCTGGAGTCGCGCCGCGGCGCCGGTTTTTACGTGCGCGAACGCTCGCCCTTGAACCTGGGCGAGCGCTCGGCACCAAGCGCGCAAGTCGCGGCGGACGCGCCGCACCAGGTCCTTGATGTGGTTTGGCTGGTGCGCAATATGTTCCGCCAGTCGCCGCATCAGCAAGTGCCAGGTTCGGGCCTGCTGCCATCGGAATGGCTGGACGGTCCGCTGGTGGCCAATGCCCTGCGCGATGTGGCGCGCCAAAGCGGCAGCACGCTGCTCAATTACGGCTCGCCCCAGGGCTTTCTTCCGCTGCGCCAGCAACTGCAACTCAAACTGGCCGAACTGGAAATCGACGCCGCGCCAGAGCAACTGGTGACCACGGTTGGCATTACCCAGGCGCTGGACCTGGTGGCGCGCGAATTCACCCGGCCTGGTGACACCATTTTCGTCGACGACCCGGCCTGGTTCCTGATGTTCGGCTCCTTTGCCGCGCTGGGCGCAAAAGTGATCGGCATTCCACGCCTGCCCGATGGTCCCGACATTGCCCAACTGGCCGCGATGGCAGCGCTGCACAAGCCCAAGCTGTATGTGATCAATTCGGTGCTGCACAATCCGACCTCCACCTCGCTGTCGGCCGCCAAGGCCTTTCAGGTGCTGCGCATCGCCGAAGAACACGGCATCACCATCGTCGAAGACGACATCTATTGCGACCTGCATCCCGGCAGCGCAGTGCAGTCGGCCACGCGCCTGGCCGCACTGGACCAGCTGCAGCGGGTCATTTACCTGGGCGGCTTTTCCAAGTCGATGTCGGCCAATTTGCGGGTCGGCTTTATCGCCACTTCGCGCGAGTGGGCGCAGCGCCTGTGCGACCGCAAGATGCTCACCACGCTCACCACCAGCGACATCGGCGAGCGTGTGGTCTACAAGATTTTGTCGGAAGGGCTATACCGCAAGCATGTGGACCGGGTGCGCTCGCGCCTGGACGCCGTGCGCGTGAAGACCGTGCGGCAGATGGAAAAAGTGGGCTTGCGGGTTGATGTGGCGCCGCCGGCCGGCATGTTTGTGTGGGTGGACGCGGGGTGCGACACCAATGTGCTGACCGAACGCGCCATGGCCGAAGGCCTGCTGCTGGCGCCAGGGAGCCTGTTTTCACCGAACCAGCTGCCGTCGACCCGCATGCGCCTGAACGTTGCGGCAATGCAGGAGCCAAGTATCTGGGCATTTCTGGAGCGTGAGCTGCGCCAGGGAAGCGCGCCACTGCGTAGTTGATTCGAATATAATGTTGGCGTTAATGCAAAACACCATTCATCATTCACCAACCTCAGGGGTCAACATGCGTCTTCAATTTGCTGCAGCACTTGTTTCGTCGATCTTCATCGCCACTGTGGCGCAGGCCAAAATGCCGGAGAAAGACACCGTGGTAGGGCAGGATCACAGCCTGGTGTCGCGTTTCCAGGGATCGAAAATGGTGGGCTACAAGGTCAAGGAGTTTGACGAGGTGAACCTGGTGGCTGGCAAGCGCACCTTCGACAAGGCCGACAAAGGTATCAATAACCTGCTGCGCTTGGAAGGCAAATACACGCGCATCGCCTACAACTACCCGCCAGAGCGGTCTTCGCTGGAAGTGATGCGCAATTACCAGGCCGCGCTGGAAAAGGCGGGCTTGAAGGTCTTGTTCAGCTGTGCCCGCGAAGAATGCGGCAAAGGCTTTGGTAGCTATCTGCTGGAGAACCGCCTGGGCGACAATTTCATGTCCGGCGAGTCCACGTCCTCACCGTTCAATTATGGCCGCGACGCGGTACGCTATTTACTGGCCAAGGGCACGCTGGCCAATGGCGTGCCGGTGCATGCGGCCATTTATGTAGTCGACCCGGTGCAAGACAAGAATGGCGGCGCCTACGTGGAGGTGGTGGAAACCAAACCCATGGAGACGGGAAAAGTGTCGGCCACCCTCAATGCTGCCGACATGGCCAAGGCCATTTCCAGCGAAGGCCGGATTGCCGTCTACGGCGTGTATTTCGACACCGACAAGGCCGACGTCAAGCCCGATTCCAAGGCTGCGCTGGCTGAAATGGCCAAATTGCTGCAGCAGGACGCCGCCCTCAAGGTCCACGTCGTGGGCCACACCGACAACCAGGGCAGCGCCCCGCATAACCTGGAGCTGTCGCAAAAACGGGCAGACGCCGTGATCAAGGCTTTGACGACCGACTTCAAGATTGACGCCAAACGCCTGAGCGCCAAGGGCGTCGGTTCCTACGCGCCGGTGGCGTCAAACGACAACGATGGCGGGCGGGAGAAAAACCGCCGTGTCGAGCTCGTCAAACAGTGAGATCCGGGTCTTGAATTTGCCGCGGATAGCCCCATCTCTCCAGCTATCTGTTCAACCTGTCTCAAACGAGGACTAAAAATGGCCGTTGCCGAAAAAGAAACCCTTGGTTTTCAAGCCGAAGTAAAACAGTTGCTGCAACTGATGATTCACTCCCTGTACTCGAACAAGGAGATCTTCCTGCGCGAGCTCATCTCGAACGCCTCCGACGCGGCCGACAAGCTGCGTTTCGAAGGCATCAACAACGATGCGCTGTACGGCAACGACCATGAATTGAAAATCAAGGTCAGCTACGACAAGGAAGCAAAAACCGTCACCATTTCCGACAATGGCATTGGCATGAGCCGGGACGAAGTCATTTCGCACCTGGGCACCATCGCCAAGTCGGGCACCAAGGAATTTTTCGGCAAGCTCTCGGGCGACCAGCAGGCTGACGCGGCCCTCATCGGCCAGTTCGGCGTGGGTTTTTATTCCGGCTTCATTGTGGCTGACAAGATCACCGTCGAAACGCGCCGTGCCGGCGCCGACGCCTCCGAAGGCGTGCGCTGGGAGTCCGGCGGCGAGGGCGACTACAGCGTCGAGACCATCAACAAGGTCGGTCGCGGCACTGACGTCATCTTGCACCTGCGCGCAGGCGAAGAAGAACTGCTCTCGGGCTGGAAGCTCAAGTCCATTATCCGCAAATATTCGGACCATATCTCCCTGCCGATCCTGATGCAGAAGGACGAATGGGATGCCGAGAAAAACGAATCGGTGCTCAAGGACGAATTCGAAACCGTCAACCAGGCCAGCGCCCTGTGGGCTCGCAACAAGAGCGACATCAGCGAAGAGCAGTACGCCGAATTCTACAAACACGTCTCGCATGACTTCCAGGCGCCATTGACGCACACGCACAACCGCGTCGAAGGCCGCAG
>JBJMVX010000175.1:0-10428 GCA_045810445.1 Massilia sp. | reverse complement strand
GCCTTGACGAAGAAGGACATGAAGCCCAGCTTGACGCCGTGCTCTTTCTCGAACTTGTCCTTGTACTTGTTGCGCAGGTCGATCACCGGCTGCATGTTCACTTCATTGAAGGTCGTCAGAATCGCGTTGGTCGATTGCGACTGCACCAGGCGCTCGGCGATACGCGCGCGCAGGCGGCTCATTGGCACGCGCTCTTCCGGACGCTCGCCCAGGTTGATCGCAGGCGCTGCCACTTGCTGCAGCGCTGGCTTGGCAACAGGCGCCGCCAGTGGTGCCGGTGCGGCAGGCTTGACGCTGCCAGCGCCAATGGCGCCCAGGACGTCGCCCTTGGTCACGCGGCCATCTTTGCCAGTGCCCGCCACGTCAGCGGTGCTCATGTTGTTGTCAGCGAGGATCTTGGCAGCAGCTGGCATGGCAACGTCGCCCTTGCCTGCGACCGCTGGTGCCGGCGCTGCGGCTGCAGCTGGCGCGGCAGCGACGGAAACCGGGCTGGCCTGTGCCGAAGCCTCAGTGTCGATGATGGCAATCACTTCGCCGGCCACAACCGTGCTGCCGTCGCCTTTGAGGATCTGCACGATCACACCAGCCGAGGGGGCTGGCAGTTCGAGCACGACCTTGTCGGTCTCGATATCGATCATGTTTTCGTCGCGACCGATTTGCTGGCCGACTTTTTTGTGCCATGCCAGGAGGGTCGCTTCTGCAACCGATTCCGACAACACTGGGACTTTGACTTCGATTTGTGCCATGAAAAACTCCGTATCTTGTTTTTTGTGGCGCCCCGTTCGTGGCAGGGCGCCGAGCTATGTAGTGTGGTGCGCTTATTTGGTCAGGATGAAACCCTTGAGCTTGGCAAATGCGGTTTCCAGCAATTCCTTCTGCTGCGCATTGTGCTTGTCGCTGTAACCGACTGCCGGCGAGGCCGATGCAGGACGACCCGCATACGCCAGACGCTGGCCCGATTCCAGGCTCTCAAAGATGTTGTGCTGAATCTGGAACCATGCGCCCTGATTCTGCGGTTCATCCTGGCACCAGACCAGCTCGGTCGCATTCGGGAACTTCTTCAGTTCGGCCGCAAACGACTTGTGCGGGAATGGATAGAGCTGTTCGATACGGATGATGGCGACGTCTTGCGAGCCGCGCGTTTTGCGGCTGTTGACCAGGTCGTAGTAGACCTTGCCCGAGCAGGCGATGACGCGCTTGACCTTGGCCGCGACGATCTTGTCATCGACTTCGCCAATCACGGTCTGGAACGCGCCCTTGGCCAGTTCGGTCAAGGGCGACGAAGCGTCCTTGTTACGCAGCAGCGACTTGGGCGTCATGATGACCAGGGGCTTACGGAACTGGCGCACCATCTGGCGGCGCAGCAGGTGGAAGATCTGGGCGCCCGTGGTTGGCTGCACCACTTGCATATTGTTGTCTGCGCACAGCTGCAGGAAACGCTCAGGACGCGCCGAGGAGTGCTCAGGACCCTGGCCTTCGTAACCGTGCGGCAGCATCATCACCAGGCCCGAAGCACGGCCCCATTTGACTTCACCGGAGGCGATGAACTGGTCGATCACCACTTGGGCGCCGTTGGCGAAGTCGCCGAACTGGGCTTCCCAGATGGTAAGCGTGTTCGGCTCGGCCGTCGAGTAGCCGTATTCAAAGGCCAGCACGGCTTCTTCGGACAGGACCGAGTCGATGACGGTAAATGGCGCCTGGCCTTCCGACACATTGCACAGTGGGACGTAGGTACCCGAATCCCAACGCTCGCGGTTCTGGTCGTGCAGCACAGCGTGGCGGTGGGTGAAGGTGCCACGGCCGGCATCCTGGCCCGACAGGCGGATGGCGTAGCCGGATGCGACCAGCGAAGCATAAGCGAGATGCTCGCCCATGCCCCAGTCCAGGTTCATTTCGCCGCGACCCATGGTAGCGCGGTCACCCAGGACTTTTTCGACCAGCGAGTGGACCTTGAAGTCTTCCGGCACGGTAGTGATGCGGGCGGCCAGGCGTTTGAGTTCGGTCAGCGGCACAGCGGTGTCGGCCGAATCAGTCCACTTGCGGTTCAGGAAAGGCAGCCAGTCAACGGCGTACTTGTTCTTGAAGTTGGAGATGACCGGATCGACCGTATGCTTGCCGGCGTCCATAGCGTCGCGGTAGGCCGACACCATCTTGTCGCCACCGTCAGCTGGAATGGTGCCCTGGGCCACGAGCTTGTCCGCGTACAGCTTGCGGGTGCCTGGATGCTGGCCAATTTTCTTGTACATCAGCGGCTGGGTCAGCGCTGGCGTGTCCTGCTCATTGTGACCGAGCTTGCGGTAGCAGATGATGTCGACCACGACATCCTTCTTGAATTCGACGCGGTAGTCGAGCGCGATTTGCGTGGCCAGCACGACCGCTTCCGGGTCGTCGCCGTTCACGTGCAGCACTGGCGCTTCGATCATCTTGACCACGTCCGAGCAGTACAGGGTCGAACGGGCGTCGCGCGGGTCCGAGGTGGTAAAGCCGATCTGGTTGTTGATCACGATGTGGACCGTGCCACCCGTGCCGTAGCCGCGCGTTTGCGCCAGATTGAGCGTTTCCATGACCACGCCCTGGCCGGCAAAGGCCGCGTCGCCGTGCACCAGGATAGGCAGCACTTGCGCGCCGTCCTTGTCGCCACGGCGCTCCATGCGCGCCTTGACCGAACCTTCAACGACCGGGTTGACGATTTCAAGGTGGGATGGGTTAAACGCCAGTGACAGGTGCACCGGGCCGCCAGCGGTCGAAATATCGCTGGAAAAGCCCTGGTGATACTTGACGTCGCCCGATGGCAGGTCGTCGCCATGCTTGCCTTCGAATTCTTCAAACAGTTCCTGGGGCGATTTGCCCAGGGTGTTGACCAGCACGTTCAGGCGGCCGCGGTGGGCCATGCCGATCACGATTTCCTGCACGCCCTTTTCACCGGCGCGCTGGATGGTCTCATCAATCGAGGCGATGAACGATTCGGAGCCTTCGAGCGAGAAGCGCTTGGCGCCCACGTACTTGGTGTGCAGGTAGCGCTCCAGGCCTTCGGCAGCGGTCAGGCGGTCGAGGATGTGGGCTTTTTTCTCGGCCGAGAAGGTCGGGGTCGAGCGGATGGCTTCCAGCTTTTCCTGCAGCCAGCGCTTTTCTGCCGGATCGCCGATGTACATGAACTCGGCGCCAATCGAACGGCAGTAGGTATCGCGCAGCATGTTGAGCAGGTCGCGCAGGGACGCGGTCTCAGGGCCGAAATAGGTATTGCTGATGTTGAACACGATGTCCATGTCGGCATCGGTAAAGCCATAGAACGCTGGATCGAGTTCTGGAATGGCTGGGCGCTCCTGGCGCTGCAGCGGGTCCAGGTTGGCCCATTGCGAACCCAAGTAGCGATAGGCGGCGATCAACTGGGTGACGGCGACGCGCTTGCGGCCCATGTCCGGGTCGGTCGAGGCGGTGACCACACGGATCGGACCGGCCTTGGCGCGTTCGGCGAAGGAGGCGATGACGGACGAGTGCACGACGTCGGGCTTGTTCGAGCCATCGACTGCCGGGACGTTCTGCATCGAATCGAAGTAGGCGCGCCAGTTATCGGGCACGGAACCTGGGTTGTCGAGGTAGGCCTCGTACAGCTCCTCTACGTACGGCGCATTACCACCGAACAGATAGGAGTTAGCGGTGTATTGTTGCATCATCTTGCTCACCTTTCTTCGCGCTTCGCGAGTTTGGCGGGTTAATCTAACCTTCCGCGACACGGCCTGACCGGTTAGCGGATTGCACATCAAGTTGTGGGGAAGGACTTTTACTGCGCAGTCGAATTCTTTACAAAATATCTGATAAGAGCACGCGACATTGTATCGTAACTTCCCTCCGTGCATAGAAAATGCGCAGCAGACTTTTTCCCAAATGCAAAAAATATTCAGGAGAATGCGAATGATTCGCGTTTATAATTCCCATTTTGCCGCCTCCACCGCCACCCCATGACCGATTCGCCACGCTCGCTCCATGCCATTTTGCTGATCACAGTCCTGTGTTCGACCGGCAGTGCGCTGGCCCAGAGCACGCCCGCCCCGACCGTCGCGGCCAAGCCGGCTGCGAACACGCCAGCGCCAGCGCCCGTGGTCACCGTGGCGGGCGAACGCCCCACCAACCGTATCGACCGTCAGGTGTATGACGTCAAGAGCGACATTTCGGCCACCAATGGCACGGCAGCCGATGCGCTCAACAACGTGCCCTCGGTGGCAGTGGACCCGGACGGCACGGTCACCCTGCGCGGCAGCACCAATGTGCAGGTGCTGGTCGATGGCAAGCCATCGGCCATGATGCAGGGCGAAAACCGGGGCGCCACCCTCAACGCCATGACAGCCGACGACATCGATTCGATCGAAGTGATCAACAATCCGGGCGCCCAGTTCGGCAACGAGGCCGGTGGTGGCCCCATCCTCAACCTGATCATGAAGCGCAACCGCGCGCCGGGCGGCCTTGGAGCCGTCAACGTCAACGCCGGCACGGCCGGACGCTACAACTCGGCGGCATCAGGCAGTTACAACGAAGGCCCTTGGGGCTTCCAGGGCGGTGTCAACGTGCGCCATGACGGTCGCAATTCCGAGGCCAGCGTGATGCGCGACGGCCTGGACGAGCGCACTGGAACCCGCACCCACGGCGAGCAGACGTCGCGGGCGAGCGGCTTGAACGACTCGATTGGCCTCAATGGCGCCGTCAATTACAACTTTGGGAAAAAAGATACGCTGGGCGCCAGCGTGGCATTCGGCCGGCGCAGCAACGATCAAGAAGGGCGCGACCACTACCTGAACCTGCAGGACAGCAGCACCCTGTCCGACTACATCCGCAGCACCGAGCGCGATGGCGAGGCCCACAACTACCAGTGGGGTATGCGCATGGACCACAAGGGCGAGGCTGACGGCGAAACCTTCAAGCTCGATTTGCGCGTGTCCTCCTCGACCAATACCAGTACCAGCGACTACGCCAACACTTATACCGTGGCGCCGCCCACCATTACGGACTCGCGCGGGCGCCAGCACAACGCCACCGAGACGAAGATCGTCGACTTCACGGGCGACTACGAGCGCAATGTCGGCAGCGGGATGATGAAGCTCGGGTACAAACTGGCCAGCAATGCCAATACCTTCGACGTGGACTACACCGACATCGACCCGGGCACGCTGGCCGGAACGCCAAACGCCTTGCGCAGCAATCTGTTTGTGCTGGACGAGAAGACGGCAGCGCTGTATGGCTCTTACCAGATGCGCATCAACGAGCGCTGGGGCGCCCTCCTTGGCCTGCGCGCCGAATACACCGACCTTAATTTGCACCAGGCGGTGGCCGACGCCAGCGCGCGCAACCACTACGTCAATTACCTGCCCAGCTTTTTCGCCACCTACAAAATCTCGGAGCTGAGCAATCTGCGCTTTAGCTATGCGCACCGCCTGCGCCGCCCTGGCGCGGCCGACCTCAATCCCTTCGTGCAGTACCGCGACGAATTTAACGTCTCATCGGGCAACCCCTACCTGCATCCAGTGCAAACCGACTCGGTCGAACTGGGATATGAAACGCGGCTAGGTGCGCTTGAAGCGAACCTGCGCGGCTACTTTCGCAAGGATGACGACGCCATTGTCGACCACAAGGTCTTCATCAGCGATACCGTGGTCCTGACCACGCGCGAGAACGGCCCCGGCCTGACCTCGGGCGGGCTGGAATTTACGCTGACGGGCAAACTGACACCCACACTGACACTGAACACCAGCGGCAACCTGGCGCGCAGCGAACAGCGCATGCTCAACGACCCAAGCGCCACCCGCAGCGCGTCCTCGCTCAGCGGCCGGGTGCGACTGAGCTATGCGGCCAGCGAACACGACCAATTGCAACTGGTGGTCCACGCGCAGGGCAAAACCCTGGCCGGCCAGGGTTATCGCGAGCCCTACAGCACTGTCAACGCCAGTTGGCGCCACGCGCTCACGCCAACGGTGAACCTGGTGTTTAATATCACCGACGCATTTAGCGGCAACAAGAACACCAACATCGTCGACACGTCCTACCTCCACGAAGTATCGACCCGGCGTTTTGACAGCCGCATCGCGTACGTCGGTCTGTCGTTCCGCTTTGGCGGCGCGAAAAACGGTGGGGGCGCGCGGCGCGGTCGGGGCGGCCCGCCACCGGGAGCGCGCGAGGCTGGCGACGGGCCTGCCATGTAGGATAGCGATGCACGCCATTTACATGGATTTACACGACCACGATTGACGCTGTAAATGATAATCGTTATCATTTGCACCTGTCGTTTTACCGGATTCTCTTGATGCCACCACCTACCGCTGCCTTACCCAGTGCCCGCCGCGCCTTCTGGCTCAGGCATCTGCATCAATGGCACTGGATCAGCTCGGCACTGTGTTTGCTGGCCATCCTGCTCTTTAGCATTACCGGTTTTACCCTGAACCACGCGACCCAGATTGAAGCCAAGCCCAAGGTCACGACCTTGCGCGCCGCCCTGCCGCCCGCCCTGCAAGAGCAATTGCGTTCTTTCGCCGACAGCCATGCCGACGCCAAGGCGCCGCTGCCAACCGCGCTGGCCACCTGGGCCAACACCCAGTTTCCGGTTGACGTGCGCGGCCTGGACGCCGAATGGAGCCCGGACGACGCCTACATCCCCCTGCCCCGCCCGGGCGGCGATGCGTGGCTGCGCATGGGCGCGGACGGCAAGGCAGAATTCGAACTGACCGACCGCGGCATGATTTCCTGGCTCAACGACCTGCACAAGGGACGCAACGCCGGCCCCGTGTGGAGCTGGTTCATCGACCTGTTCGCATTCGCCTGCCTGGTCTTTGCCGTCACCGGATTTTTCATCATGAAGCTGCACGCTGCAAACCGCCCTTCCACCTGGCCCATTATCGGCATCGGCATTTTGCTGCCTGTCGTGCTGGCCCTCTTATTTACCCACTGAGTCTCCTACCCATGAAATTAACGCACTCGCTCGCGCTCACACTTCCCATGTTGAGCAGTTGGGCCGTCGGCGCTGAGCTGACCGTCAAGTTCGACCTGCCGCAGTTGAACGTGGCCGAATACCACCGCCCCTACGTCGCCGTGTGGCTAGAACGCGCAGACCAGAGCGTGGTGAGTAATCTGGCTGTGCTGTACGACGTCAAGAAAAAAGACAATGGCGGCGCCAAATGGGTCAAGGAATTGCGCACCTGGTGGCGCAAGAGCGGCCGTGACCTGAGCCTGCCGATGGATGGCGTCAGTGGAGCGACCCGCGCGACCGGCGAGCAAACCCTCAACTTCGGTCCGGCCAAGGCCCAGATCGACAAGCTGCCCGCTGGCGACTACAAGCTGGTAGTGGAAGCGGCGCGTGAATCGGGCGGCCGCGAACTGGTCAAGGTGCCCTTCACGCTGCCACTGAAAGCGAAGCAGGCCTTCAGCGCACGCGGCAAGGAAGAACTTGGCGACGTGTCCCTCCAGATCACCCCTTGAGATTGAGCACCATGACCACCTCCACCTACTTCAAACGCAGCCTGCTGGCATTGGCTCTGGCCAGCGTGACCTTGACCGCCAGCGCCCACCGCGGCTGGCTCTATCCGCAAGCGACCATGGTCGAATCGAAGGATGCCTGGGTCACCATTGACGGCGCCATTTCGGAAGGCCTGTTCGATATCGATCACATGCCGCTGAAACTCGATGGCGCCACCGTTACTGATCCCGATGGCGTGGTCTCGCCGATTCCTACGCCAACTGTCGGCAAGCAGCGCAGCAGCTTTGACCTCAAGCTGCCCAAGGATGGCACCTACAAGATCAGCGTCGTCACGCAAAGCGTCATGGCCAGCTACAAGGATGCTGCCAGCGGCGAGACCAAGCGTTTCCGTGGCACGGCTGAAGCCTTTGCCAAGGAAGTGCCGGCCAAGGCCGAGGAACTGCGCACCACCTACATGCACGGCCGTCTCGAGACCTTCGTGAGCGCCAACACCCAGAGCACCGGCGCGCTCAAGCCAAGTGGCGTGGGACTGGAACTGGTCCCGCTGACCCACCCGACCGATCTGCGTGCTGGTGAAAAAGCACGCTGGCGCTTTGACCTCGATGGCAAACCGCTGCCTAATTTTGCCTTCAGCCTGACCCCGGGCGGCGTGCGCTATCGCGGCGTGCTTGGCGAAATTCGCCTCAATACGGACGCGAAAGGCGAAGTGACCGTCAACCTGCCGGCAGCGGGAATGTACTGGCTAAATGCCGGCTACCCGGCCATGCAGGGCAAAGGTCCCGGCCCGGGCGAAGGTCCCGCTGTCACGCGTCGTTTCAGCTACGCGGCCACGCTTGAAATCCTGCCAGAGTAAGCGTGCGTGATGTCTTAGTACCGCTCGCGATCTCGCCCGTGCTGCCTGCACTCGGCGAGGTCGTGCGCGTGTTTTCAGGTTTCAGCATGGGCACCACCTGGTCAGCACGCGTGGTGATGTCCGCTGCCGCCCCAACGCCCAGTGCAGCGCTGCAGGCGGCGCTGGACGAGGTGGTCGCCCAGATGAGCCATTGGGAAGAGCGCTCCGACCTGCGCCGCTTTAACCGCGCACCGGCTGGCAGCTGGCATCAACTGCCCGCGCCCTTTTTCCATGTCTTGCGGTATGCCCTGTCGGTGGCCAGTGCCAGCGACGGCGCCTACGATCCCTGCGCCGGCGCGCTGGTGGAGCGCTGGGGCTTTGGCGCCACGCGCCGGCATGACGAGCCGGGGTTCAGCGCACCTACCGCCCAGGAAATCGACGCGCTCCTGGCCCTGCCAGGCTGGCGCGATGTTCAGTTGGATGACGCAAGCCGCGCGGCCTTCCAGCCAGGCGGCGTGGCGCTGGACCTGTCGTCAGTCGCGAAAGGTTACGCGGTCGATCAACTGGCACGCTGCCTGGACGCGCGCGGCATCCATCACTACCTCGTGGAAGTGGGTGGCGAATTGCGTGGCGCCGGTGTCAAACCCGATGGCCAGCCGTGGTGGGTGGAGCTCGAAGGCGTGCCTGACGCCGCCGGCGGCACACCGACGGTGGTTGCGCTGCATGGCCTGGCCCTGGCCACTTCGGGCGACTACCTCCGCTACTTCCATCATGACGGCGCGCGCATGCCGCATACGCTAGACCCGCGCAGTGGCCGGCCAATCAGCAATCAGGTCGCTTCAGTCAGCGTGCTGCATGCCGAATGCATGGCGGCCGATGCCCTTTCGACCGTGCTGTCGGTCCTCGGTGCCGAAGCGGGCCTCGCTTTTGCCGAAGACACCCAGTTGGCGGCGCGCTTCCTGGTGCGGCGCGGCGACGCGCTCGATGAAATCCGCAGCAGCGCCCTGGACGCCATGCTGCAATGATCAACGCCGATCCAACACGCTGGGCTATCGTCGGCACGCTGCTCGCACTGTATGCGCTCATGTGCGTGCTGCTGGCGCGCCAACGCCGCACCAAGGTTGGCAAGGCCGATAGCGGCCAGACCGATTGGCTGGTGGCCTACGCCAGCCAGACCGGCACCGGCGAATACCTGGCGCAGCAAACTGTCGCCACCTTGCAAACAGGTGGCCTCAGTGCACGCCACGCCAGTCTCGATCTGATCGACGAAGCGGCACTGCGGAAGGCGGGCCGTGTCCTGTTCATTGTCAGCACTTATGGCGAAGGCGACGCGCCCGATAGCGCGGGCCGGTTTGCCGGCATGATCGCCAGCGCCAGCTTTACCCTGCCGCAGCTGCACTACGGTGTGCTGGCCCTGGGCGACAGCAGTTACACCCATTTTTGCGGCTTCGGTCGCCGTCTCGACGCGGCCTTGCAGGAGCGCGGCGCGCAACCCTTGTTTGAACGCGTGGAAGTGGACCGTGGTGCGGCGGACGCCATCGTGCGCTGGCAGCACCACCTTAGCCACCTGGCCGGCACCAGCGACGCGCCCGACTGGAGCGCGCCCGCGTACCACCCATGGACCCTGGCCAGCCGCACCCTGCTCAATGAAGGCAGCGCCGGCGCACCCGTCTATCACATCACGCTCGTGCCGGCCGATGGCGCCCTGCCCCACTGGGAAGCGGGCGACCTGGTGCAGATTTCCGCGCCTGGGGACCCGGATTATCCGCGCGAATATTCAATCGCCTCCGTGAACATCGAAGGCCACATCGCGCTGCTGGTGCGCCTGCATGTGCGCGAAGATGGTAGCGGCGGCGTCGCCTCGTCCTGGCTGGCGCTCGACGCTGCGCCAGGTACGCCCATCGCGCTGCGGGTGCGCGCACACGAACGTTTCCGACTCGGTGCCAATGCAGGGCGCCCGCTAATCCTGATCGGCAACGGCACTGGCATGGCGGGTCTGCGGGCCCACCTGAAAGCGCGCGCCGAGGCAGGCGAAGGCCGCAACTGGCTGGTCTACGGCGAGCGCAATGCCGCTCATGACGCACTGTGTGGCGACGAGATCGCCGCGTGGCAGGCTGCCGGCATGCTCGAAGCGCTG
>JBJMVX010000174.1:0-15079 GCA_045810445.1 Massilia sp. | reverse complement strand
TACTATAATGAGCAGGACAGCTTCCCCGTCTTCACGATCGACCGCATCACGATGCGGCGCGATCCGATTTATCACTCCACCTATACAGGCAAGCCGCCGGACGAACCGGCCGTGCTGGGCGTGGCCTTGAACGAGGTGTTCATTCCGCTGCTGCAAAAGCAGTTCAGCGAGATCTTCGATTTCTATCTGCCGCCCGAAGGCTGCAGCTACCGCATGGCGGTGGTGCAGATGAAGAAGCAGTACGCCGGACATGCCAAGCGGGTGATGTTCGGGGTATGGAGCTTTCTGCGCCAGTTCATGTATACCAAGTTCATTATCGTGGTCGACGAAGACGTCAACATCCGCGACTGGAAAGAGGTGATCTGGGCCATCACCACCCGGGTCGATCCGCTGCGCGACACGCTCATGGTCGATAACACGCCCATCGACTACCTCGATTTCGCCTCGCCAGTCAGTGGACTTGGCAGCAAGATGGGTATCGACGCCACCAACAAGTGGCCGGGCGAGACCAGTCGGGAGTGGGGAACCACCATCGCCATGACGCCGGACGTGAAGGCGCGCGTTGAGGCCATGTGGTCGGAATTGGGAATATGAGTACGCGCATTTGTATTCGGCGCCGCCAGGCCCTGTTCCAGGACATCGTCCGTGATTACACCATCCTGGTTGATGGGCGCGAGGTCGCGCGGGTGGCAAACGGTGCCGAGGTGGCCGTCTGGAAGGGAAAATATTTGTGGTTGCGCCCGGCGGCTTAGCCCTTTGCGCACGGCGCCTTACGCATTCGGCGCAGCTCGTATATAATGGCCGCTGGCGGGCCCCTGCGCATTGTGGAATGGCTAACCTGGTCAGGTCGGGAACGAAGCAGCCACGGCTATAAACCATGAGTGCCGCAGATCAGGCTCGCCTCCTTATTGCATCTTCTTGCAATCTATTATTCCCCTGAATTCCCCCAGGTTTGCCGCTTTGCCATAGCTTGCTACAATGGCTGCTTCCGCTATCCGACTTCCCGCGCCGGGTGCTTACTTACGGTAAAATCCAAGCATGTCCTATCAAGTCCTCGCCCGCAAATACCGTCCCAAGAACTTCGAAACGCTCGTCGGCCAGGAGCATGTGGTGCGCGCCCTGACGCACGCCCTGCAAACGGGACGGCTGCACCATGCCTATCTGTTTACCGGCACGCGCGGCGTGGGCAAGACGACGCTCTCGCGCATCCTGGCCAAGTCGCTCAATTGCATCGGCCCGGACGGCAACGGCGGCATCACCGCCACCCCATGCGGCGCGTGCGAGGCTTGCACGGCCATCGATGCGGGACGCTTCGTGGACTACATCGAGATGGATGCGGCATCGAATCGCGGTGTCGATGAAATGGCCCAGTTGCTCGAGCAGGCGGTGTACGCGCCGTCCAATGCCCGCTTCAAGGTCTATATGATCGATGAGGTCCACATGCTCACCAACCACGCCTTCAACGCCATGTTGAAGACGCTGGAAGAGCCGCCGGAACACGTCAAGTTCATCCTGGCGACAACGGACCCGCAAAAAATTCCCGTGACTGTGCTCTCGCGCTGCCTGCAGTTTAATCTGAAGCAGATGCCGCCCGGGCACATCATCAGCCATCTGGACAACATCCTCGGCCAGGAAGGCATCAGCTTCGAACAGCCGGCCCTGCGCATGCTGGCGCAAGGCGCACACGGCTCCATGCGCGACGCGCTCTCGCTCACCGACCAGGCCATTGCCTACGCTGCCGGCCAGGTCACGCTGGACGCGGTGCAGGGCATGCTCGGTGCGCTCGACCAGTCCTACCTGATTCGCCTGCTCGACGCCCTGGTCAACCAGGATGGCGCCGACCTGATGGTGGTGGCCGACGAAATGGCCAGCCGCAGCCTGTCGTACAACGGCGCCTTGCAGGACCTGGGCACCTTGCTGCACCGGATCGCGCTGGCGCAAAGCGTGCCTTCGGCCGTGCCGGAGGATTTGCCCGAGCTGGCAGACATCCACCGCCTGGCCGCCGCCTTCGATGCCCAGGAAGTGCAGCTGTATTACCAGATCGCGGTGCACGGTCGTAACGAGATTGGCCTGGCGCCGGACGAATACGCCGGCTTCACCATGACCTTGCTGCGCATGCTCGCCTTCCGCCCTGGTAACGGCGGCGCTGAAGGTGTCGCGCCGGCTGGCCCGGCATCGGCGCGGCCTGCCTCGCCAGGCCCACGTCCAGCCGCTGCACCACCAGCACGTGCGGCGTCGTCCGCTGTCGCCAGTCATGCAACGGTGGCACCGCCGCCGCCACCTTCGGCACCCGCACCAGTCCAGCAGGCCGCCCCGCAAGCGCCGGCGCCGGCAGCGGCGCCTGGTGGCGCGCCATTAAATGCGGCACGCGCGGCCATCAACGCGGCGCTCGAAGCGGCCCGCGCGGCCAGCGGGGGACGCCAGGCAGCGCCACGTCGTTCCACTGCCATGACCAACCAGGCCGATGCCGCCAGCGCCGCACCTGCGCCGCAAGCGCCACCTGTCGCGGCAACCCCAGTCGCGCCGGCACCAGCGCCAACTGCGCCGCCACCGTGGGAACAGGCCGCGGCCCAGTCGCCAGCGCCGGTCACTGCGCAGCCCGCGCAGGCGGCGGCGCCCGCGATGGAAGAACAAGATGAGGACAGTGGCGAAGAGCCGCCATCCTGGGTCACCGAATTTTCCGACGACAGTGCGGTGGCGCAGGAAGCGCCTGCCGTTGTCAGCGCACCCGTCATCGCACGCGCGCCTGCCATGCCCAAGCCGGCCTATGTCATCACGCCCGTCCCCGAACTCGATTGGGACGGCAACTGGCCGGCCTTGGCCTCGGTGCTGCCACTGCGCGGCGTTGCCCAGCAACTGGCCTTCCAGACTGAGATCGTCTCCTGCATCGTGGATGGTAACGTGACCACCTTCCGCCTGCGCGTGCCGATCGACACCCTGCGTGCCAGCGGCAACACGGAAAAGCTGGCAGCGGCGCTGCAGGAGCGCTTTGCCAACACCAAGATCCACGTCGAAATCGACATTGGCCAGGTCTGGTACACGGCCAGCGTGGAGGCAATCGCCTACCGCGAAGCCTGCCAGCGCGACGCCGAAGACACGGTCATGAACGATGCCTTCGTCAAGGACGTGATGCGCGACCTGGGTGCGTTCATCGTGCCCGGTTCGGTCAAGCCTATCCAAAGCGCAGCCGCCTGATCCCCATACAGCATTCCAGCACCTTATCCTTTTGATTTTCGGAGAACTACCATGATGAAGAACCAGCTCGCAGGCTTGATGAAACAAGCGCAAACCATGCAGGACAATATGAAAAAGGCGCAGGACGCGCTGGCGCTGGTCGAAGTCGAAGGCCAGTCCGGTGCCGGCCTGGTGAAAGTGGTCATGACGTGCAAGAACGACGTCAAGCGCGTGACCATCGATCCGTCGCTGCTGGCCGACGACAAGGACATGCTCGAAGACCTGGTCGCTGCTGCCTTCAACGACGCCGTGCGCAAGGCGGAAGCCACGTCGGCCGAGCGCATGAGCGGCCTGACCTCGGGCATGCAACTGCCGCCCGGCTTCAAGATGCCTTTCTAAGAGCGCATGACCAAATCGATCGACTTCCTGACCGAAGCATTGCGCCGCCTTCCAGGCGTCGGGCCGAAGTCGGCGCAGCGCATGGCGTTTCACCTGCTCCAGCATGACCGCGAAGGTGCGGCCATGCTCTCGCGTGCGCTGTACCAGGCGGTCGATGCGGTTCATCACTGCGCGCTGTGTAATACCTTTGCCGAGACCGAGGTGTGCGACACCTGCCAGGACGAGGCACGCGACCGCGCCTTGCTGTGTGTCGTCGAAACCCCTGCCGACCAGATGATGATCGAGCAGACCCTGACCTACAAGGGGCTGTACTTCGTGCTGATGGGGCGCCTGTCACCGCTGGACGGCATCGGCCCCAAGGATATCCATCTCGACAAACTGATCGAGCGCACTGCCGACGGCGTGGTGGCCGAAGTGGTCCTGGCGACCAACTTCACCAACGAGGGCGAAGCGACCGCCCACTACATCAGCGAAATGCTCAAGGCGCGCGGCCTGCGCGTGAGCCGTCTCGCGCGCGGCGTGCCGGTCGGCGGCGAGCTCGAATACGTGGACGCGGGCACCATCGCACGCGCCATGCTGGACCGGCGCGCCACCTGATGGAAAAGGGCGCGCTCGCTGGCATCAAGGTGCTGGAACTGGGCACGCTGATTGCAGGTCCCTTTTGCGCGCGCATGCTGGCCGAATTTGGTGCTGATGTCATCAAGGTCGAGGCACCCGATGGCGGCGACCCGATACGCCAATGGCGCATCCTCAAGGACGGCACCTCGTTGTGGTGGTCTGTCCAGTCGCGCAATAAAAAATCCATTACCCTGAACATGAAGGATGAACGTGGCCGCGCCATCGCCAGGCAGCTGGCGCTGGAGGCCGACATCATCATCGAAAACTACCGCCCGGGCGTGCTGGAAAAATGGGGCATCGGTTACGAGCAGTTGAAGGCGGAGAACCCGGCTGTCATCATGGTGCGCCTGTCCGGCTTTGGCCAGACCGGCCCGATGAAAGACCAGCCGGGCTTTGGCGCCATCGGCGAATCGATGGGCGGCTTGCGCTACGTGTCCGGCCATCCGGACCGCCCACCGGTGCGGGTTGGCGTGTCGATCGGGGACTCGGTCGCGGCGCTCCATGGCGTGATCGGCGCGATGGTGGCGCTGCGCCACCGCGATGCGACTGGCGGGCGCGCGGCGGGGCAGGGCCAGATGGTGGATGTGGCCTTGTACGAGGCCGTGTTCAATCTGATGGAGTCGCTGGTGCCCGAGTTTGATCACGCCGGCGTGGTACGCGAACGTACGGGCGGCGCGCTGCCTGGCATCGTCCCTTCGAATACCTACACCACGGGCGACGGCGAGAACATCGTCATTGCCGGCAATGGCGACGCCATCTTCAAGCGCCTGATGCTGGCCATGGGCCGCATCGACATGGCGGGCGATGCGCAACTGGCGCGCAACGACGGGCGCGTGCCACGCAGCGCCGAGATCGACGCCGCCATCCAGACCTGGTGTGGCACCCAGACCATCGACAGTGCGCTGGCCACGCTGCAGGCGGCGGATGTCCCTGCCGGTAAAATCTATTCGGTGCGCGACATGATGAGCGACCCGCAATTTCTCGCGCGCGACATGTTTGAACAGCACCAGTTTGCCGACGGCACGCCGGTCAAGATGCCAGCCATCACGCCGAAACTGTCAGCCACCCCCGGCACCACGCGCTGGCTGGGGCCCAGCCTGGGCCAGCACACCGATGAAGTGTTGGCCGAGCTCGGTTACGACGCTGCAGCCATCGCCTTGCTGCGTCAGGAGCGGGTACTCTAGCCTGGCCGGCGCACTTTGCGTGCGCGCAAACGGTGTGGCGGACCCGCTGGTATCGTGGGCTCTCTCACACGGGGGCGCGCGCATGCACTTGACCGACATCACCATGTTTTATGCCGCCGAAGGGGGCGGCGTGAGCACCTACCTCAATGCCAAGGCCGCGTGGCTGCGCCAGCGCAGCCGCGTGCGCCACAGCATACTCAGTCCCAATATCTGCACGGCGCCAGGCACGCCAGCGCTGGTCAATGTGCCCGGGTGGACGCTGCCCGGCATCCCTGGCTACCGCATGCCGCTTGCCGTGGGGGCCTCCGCGCGCAGCCTGCGCTGCCTGCAGCCTGACCTGATGGAAGTTGGTGATGCCGGCCCCGCTGCATGGTCCACCCTGCGCGTCAAACGCGAGCTTGGCGTGCCTGCTGTGGCCTTCTACCATTCCGACTTGCCGCGCTTGGTGCAGGCACGTCTTGGCAACGTGGCGAGCCACGCGGTGCGCCGCTACCTGGCCCAGTTGTACCGGCGTTTCGACCTGGTACTCGCGCCCAGCCGCCTGATGGTGCAGCAATTGGCGGACATGGGCGTGGCAGGCGCACTGCATCAACCACTGGGCGTGGATACAACGCTGTTTGCACCCGCCCGGCGCGGCAAGGCCTTGCGCTACCAACTTGGGCTGGCGCCCGAAACGCGCCTGCTGGTGTTTGCCGGCAGGTTCAGTGTCGAAAAAAAGCTCGGACTGTTGATCGAGGCAGTGAGCCGCCTCGGTCGCCCCTACCATCTGCTGCTCATCGGAGGCGGCGCACCTTTGCCGGCAGCGCCTAGGGTCAGCGTGCTGCCCTTCCTGCGTGACCAGCAGGAGTTAGCCTGCGTGTTGGCCAGCTGTGATGCCCTGGTCCATGCGGGCGACAGCGAAACCTTTGGCCTGATCGCGCTCGAGGCGATGGCCAGTGGTTTGCCCGTGGTGGCAACTTGCGGTGGGGCGGTGGCCGAATTGATCGATGAAGGCTGCGGCATGCTGGTCCAGCCCAATTGCGCGGCGAGCCTGGCGGCGGGCGTGGATGCCTTGTTTGGCGCGGACCTGCCGCAGCTGGCGCTTGCTGCCCGTGCCAGGGCATGTGCGCAGTACGAGTGGAACATCATCATGCCGCAATTGATGCGGCGCTACGCGGCCTTGCTCGCTGCGGGCCAGCGCTCCGACCTGGAACAGGAACCGGCGTATGCAGCCGACTAGCCACGGCGCCCTGTGTGTCGCCATCCACGACGTGGCGCCTGCAACGTGGTCCGAGTGTCTGCAACTGCTGCGCGTGGTGCGCGAGGTGGCGGACATTCCCCTGAGCTGGCTGGTGGTGCCGCACTTCCATTACAGTCGCCTGCGTTCGCTGGCCTGCGAAAACATGCTGGAGCGCTTGCTGGGCGAGGGCCATGAAATGGTCCTGCATGGCTACACCCATCACGATGGCATGCCTTTGAAAGGAGACCTCTACCGGCGCGCCTTGCGCAGCCTGTACACCCAGCGCGAGGGCGAGTTTGCGGCGCTGGATGTGGACGCGGCGCGGCGCCGGCTGGACCTGGGCCTGGCTTTTTTTCGCGAACGCGGCTGGCCTGTCAGCGGTTTCGTGCCGCCAGCCTGGCTGCTGGGCCCCGGGCTCATGCCGCTGTTGTCCGAGTATGCCTTTCGCTACACCACCACCTTTTCGCACTTCCATCTACTGCAGCCGGCCCAGGCCCTGCGCGCGCCGGCGCTCGTCTACACCGCGCGCAATGCGGCTGGCCGTCTGGTCTCGCCCCCCTTGCTGACGGTAGGCGCGGCCATGATGGCCCGTGCCCCACTGGTGCGTGTGGCGCTGCATCCGCGCGACGCGCGCCACCCGGCACTGATGCGACACGCGCAGCGCCTGATCCGGCGCCTGTTAGGGCAGCGCGAGCCGATGACCAAAGCGCGCTTCGCCCAGCACCTTGGAGCCTAGGCCGAGAAAGCGAATTGTTGCTCAGGACGGCCCATTTCTGGCACACTGCCCCGAGTTCAATGCAGGGGAATGCAATGCAAAAGGGTGCAATTCGGGTCTGGTCGCTGCGGCTGCTGGTCGCCTTGGTGGTGTTGGTGCTGGCGGCAGCGCTGGCCGTCTGGTTGTTCCTGCGCGCCAGCCTGGCCACTGTGGAGGGTACTGTCAAGGTGGCGGGCTTCGGCGGCCAGGTCACGGTGGCGCGCGACGCGCATGGTGTGCCTTTGATCAGTGGCACCGATCGCAATGACATCGCCTACGCCACCGGCTACGTGCATGCCCAGGAGCGCTACTTTCAAATGGACTTGTTGCGCCGTGTCGGTGGTGGCGAACTGGCCGAATTGTTTGGCGCACGTGCGCTGCCCATGGACAGTTCCCATCGCCTGCACCGCTTTCGCGCACGCGCCGAACTGGCGCTGCAATCGATGTCGCCCGCAGAACGCCAGTTCCTGGACCGCTACGTCACGGGCGTGAACGACGGCTTGAATGCGCTTGGCGCCAGGCCTTTCGAATATGCGCTGGTCGGCGCCAAGCCGCGTCCCTGGACGGCCGCCGATTCCCTGCTGGTGGTGTACGCCATGTACTTCGATTTGCAGGGCAACCAGCTGCCACGCGAACTGGCGCGCGGCTGGATGCAGGAACACAGCGACGTCGCTCAGCGCGCCTTCCTGCTGCCTGAATCCTCGCAATGGGACGCCTTCATCGATGGTGGCGCGCCCGCCGCGCTGGCACCGATTCCCGCCACGCCACCATCATGGTGGGGACAGAGCAAACTGGATGCTACCAACAAGGTCGCCTCGGCGGAGTTTGTCGATTCGGTTGGCAGTAACAACTGGGCGGTGGCGGGCAGCCGCAGCAAGGATGGCGCGGCCATCGTGTCTGACGATATGCACCTGGGCATACAGCTACCCAATATCTGGTATCGCCTCGCGCTCCAGTTCCCTGACGCCCAGGGCAAGCTGCGGCGCGTGGTGGGCGTGACCTTGCCGGGTGCCTTGCCAACGGTGGTAGTGGGCAGTAACGGCCACGTCGCCTGGGGCTATACCAACAGCTACGGCGACTATCTGGATCTGATAGCGCTGGACGACGATGCGGCCAAACCGGGACAGGTGCGCACCCTGGCAGGGTGGGAGAGTCCGGTCGTGCATGAAGAGACCATCCTCGTCAAAGGCGAGCCGGCGCACAAGCTTTCCGTGCGCGAAACCAGCGCCGGTCCCATCATCACAGCCGGCGGCAAGCAATATGCCGTCCACTGGATTGCACATTCGTCCACTGCACTGAACGCCAATCCGAAGCAGCTCGAGACCGCCGACACCCTGGACGCCGCGCTCGACGTCGCCAGCACGCTGGGCATCCCCGCCCAGAACTTCGTCGCTGGCGACGACCAGGGCAATATCGGCTGGACCATCGCCGGCCCGCTGCCACGCCGCGTGCAAAGCGGCGATGCGCTGACCTACCCACTGGCTGCAGCAGGTCCCGTGCAGTCGTTTGACGGTGCCTTGGCGCCTGCGCTGCACCCGCGCGTGCGCAATCCGGGCGAGGGTCAGCTCTCGACCGCGAACAGCCGCCAGTTGCAAGGCACAGGTGCGCAGCTGATTGGCGACGGCGGCTTCGATCTTGGCGCGCGCAACAAGCAGGTGCATGATGGTTTGCTGGCGCTGGGACCGAAGACCGATGTGGCTGGGGTGTACGGGATTGCGCTCGATGACCGCGCACTGTTCATCGCACCGTGGCGCGAGCGCGCCATCAAGCTGCTGGACGCGGACGCGCTCAAGGACAAACCACTGCGCGCTCAATTCCTGACCCAGCTTCAGCAAGGTTGGACCGGTCATGCCAGTGTCGATTCAACCGGCTACCGGCTGGCGCGCCAGTTCATGTGGTCTCTGCACGATCTGCTGTATGCGCGTGCGGACGCCGAAGTGGCTGCCCTCGACGACAAGGCCTCCATGGGCATGGTCAATTCACGCTGGCCGCTGGTGGTGGCGCGCCTGCTCGATGAACAGCCATCCGGATGGCTGCCGCATGGCTACGCAAGCTGGCGCGCCGTGCAACTGGCCGCCCTGGACCTGGCCATTGCAGACCTGACCAAGGATGGCCACACGCTCGCTACTGCCACGTGGGGCGAGCGCAATACGGCAGCAGTGGCGCACCCGATCAGCGCCGCGGCGCCATTCCTCAAGCGTTGGCTGGCCGCACCCGCGGACCAGTTGCCCGGCGACGCCCACATGCCGCGCGTGGCGGGACCGAAGTTCGGTCAATCCGAGCGCTTGACGGTCTCGCCAGGTAAAGAAGAGCAGGGGGTATTCAACATGCCGGGCGGGCAAAGTGGGCATCCGCTCTCGCCATACTTCCTGAGCGGCCACGCCGATTGGGTCGCGGGGACTGCAACGCCCCTGCTGCCTGGCGCGCCTCAGCACACCCTGACGTTTGAGAAGTAGGCCTAGGCGCCTATCTTCATGGCGCGCGCCAGTGCGGCGGCCTTTTGCAGGATGGCGGTGATCGCTTCCTGGGGTGACGGATGCCCCAGGTAGAAGCCCTGCACCAGGTCGCACCCATATTCTTCGAGCAGCAGCAGCTGCTCGTCGGTCTCCACGCCTTCAGCCACCACGATCATTTTCAGCCCATGCGCCATCGCGATAATGGCCCGCGTGATGGCGGCGTTTTCCGAGTCCTGGGGCAGGCCGCAAATGAAGCTCTTGTCGATTTTGAGCGTGCGTACGTCGAAGCGCTTCAGATAGTTCATCGATGAATAGCCGGTGCCAAAATCATCGATGGACAGGTACACGCCGATGGCGCGCAACTGCTCCAGCGTGGCCATGGTGGCGCGCGCGTCGTCCATGAGCGTCCCTTCGGTCAGCTCCAGCTCGAGCAGGCGTGGATCGAGGCCGGTGTCGTTTAAGGCTGACACCACGATCTGGGTCAGGTTCTCGTCCTTGAACTGCTTGGCCGAGAGATTGACCGCCATGCGCAGGGTGCGCTGGGTCGCCTTTTGCCACTGCCTGGCCTGGATGCAGGCGGTGCGCAGCACCCACTCACCAATGGGCACGATCAAACCGGTTTCTTCAGCCAGGGGGATGAATTCGGTGGGCGAGATGATGCCGCGTTCCGGGTGGCGCCAGCGCACGAGCGCCTCGACGCCCACGATTTCGGAGGAACGCACATCGATCTGCGGCTGGTAGAGCAGATACAGCTCTTCGTTCTTGAGGGCCTTGCGCAGGCCAACTTCGAGTTTTACATGGCTCATGATCTGCATCGTCAGTGAGGAGCTATACAGCTTGGCGTTGTTCTTGCCGCAGTTTTTGGCGTGGTACATGGCAGTGTCGGCAAATTTGAGCAGCGAGTCGCAGTCGTCGCCGTCTTCGGGGAACAGGGAAATGCCGATGCTGGCGGTGACGAAAATTTCATGACCATCAATCAGGAAGGGGCGCCGCATGGCGTCCTTGACCCGGTGCGCCACATTGAGCGCATTCTCCACCCGGTCCAGGTCAGGAATGAGGATGGTGAATTCATCGCCACCCAGGCGCGCCAGATTGTGTGACTGGTCGCCGCGCGAGACGAGGTCACTCGGTCGTATGGTTTCGCGCAGGCGCTCGGAAACAATCTTGAGCAGATGGTCGCCCACGTTGTGGCCCAGCGTGTCATTAATGCGCTTGAAGGCGTCAAGGTCCATGAACAGCACTGCAAACTTCTTGTCGCCGACCTTGGAGCGGTGCAGTTCACGCTCCAGCGTCTCCAGAAAGGCCTGGCGGTTGGGGATGCCGGTCAGGCTGTCACAATAGGCCAGGCGACGAATTTGTTCTTCCGTGCGTTTGCGCTCGCTGATATCGCGCACCAGGCCCAGAACTTCGTTCGGACCCGTGGCGACCAGGCGCGCTTCATAGTGCTGGATGACGCCGCCGCGTAGCAGCGCGTAGTCGACCGAGCGGATATCGTGGGTGTCGAGCACCTCGTACATTTGTTCCACGATGCGCTCGGCGATGTCCTGGGGCAGAACCTCGCTGATATGTTTTCCCGCGCAGTGATCGGCCGGGATGCTGGCCGCCGCATCGTGGCCCTGTTCGTAGTCAAGGTAGAAGCCTTCTTTGCTGAGCCGGAAAAACGTATCGGGAATGGCGGCCAGCACGGCGCGGTTGTGGGCGTCGGCGATGCGCAGGCGGACGATGGCGTCGCTGGCGCGCAGCACATAGAGCACGCGGTGACCGAGGATGGGCCAGTTGATCGGCTTGGAGACAAAATCGGTGGCGCCCACTTCGTAGGCGCGGGTCACAGCTTCGATGTCGTCGCCGCCTGTCACCATGATGATGGGGACCGACGCGCCGTTTTCCACTTGGCGAATTTCGCGGCAGGCGGAAAAGCCATCCATGCGTGGCATCTCCACGTCCATCAGAATCAGGTCCGGTGCTTGCGACTGAAACATGGCGAGCGCTTCTTCGCCGTCGCGCGCTTCGATGGCGTCAAGACCGACCTGACCCAGCATTTCCAGCATCAACAGGCGCATGACAGGGTCGTCGTCGGCGACCAGCACGACGCCGCGTTTGGTGGAAGTAGGGGACATGTTAGATTTCCTTCTCTAGGATGGCACTGAGCGAATGCCGAACTGCCTGGAATTCCTGCTCCATGTCAGTGAGGATGACAGCAGCGCCTTCGGTAGTTTCGGTGCGGCCCAGTATTTCCATTTCCTTGCACAGCTGCGCGAGCGCGTCAGCCCCCACGTTGGCGCTGCTGGACTTGAGGCTGTGGGCCACCTTGCGCAGCTTGCCGGGGTCAATCACGGCAATCGCCTGGCGCAGTGTGCTCAGTTGGGCCGGGGTGTCGTCAACGTAAGCGGCGATGACCTTGTGGACCAGGGCGTCGCCGCGGTCGGCACTGAGGGCACGAATATTCTCCAGCGCGTGGCGGTTGATGACATCGCGCGTTTCAGGCGGCAGCGTGGGCAGTTCGTCATCGTGGTGAACGCTCGCTGCAATCGGCATGCCGATCCAGCGGCCGATGACAGCGCCCAGCTGCTGGTGCGTGAAGGGCTTGCTCAGGTAGTCGTCCATGCCGGCGGCCAGGCAGGCTTCGCGGTCGCCCTGCAGCGCATTGGCCGTGATGGCGATAATGGGCAGAGTGCGTCCACGGCCACTGGCCTGCTCGTGGCGGCGGATTTCGGCGGTCGCTGCAAAGCCGTCCATGACCGGCATCTGGCAATCCATCAGGACGATATCGAAGCTGCCGTTGCGCGCTGCTTGCAATGCTTGCTCGCCATTGTGCGCGCAATGGACCACCATGCCCAGGTTGTCGAGCATGGCCTTGGCGACTTCCACGTTGACCGGATTGTCTTCCGCCAGCAGTACGCGGCGTGCACGCGCCGGTTTGCTCCCATGCGCTGGTGCCGGTTCAGTCGGTGCTGAGATGGGCTCCACGACTGGTGCTGACGTCGGAATGCGCTTGTTGCGCGGGCGCGTCATGATGCATTCGAACAGATCGCCTGCGCGCGCGGGCTTGATCAACTGGTAGGCAACGCCCGCTTCGCGCCGCTGCACGGGATCGGCCGCAAGCCGGTTGTCGCTAATGAGCAGGATGCGGGTGGCATTGGTGGCCGGGTCGCCCTTGATACTGGCCGCCAGCGACAGGCCGCTGGTGCGCTGCAGGTTCATGTCGATCAGCGCCACGTCGTAGGGCTTACCGGCAGCGACGGCAGCGGCCAGGCGGTCCAGCGCATCCATCGCGGACAGGGCGCAGTCGGCGCTCACCATCCAGTCGGCCAGCTGCAACTGCATCGCTTCGCGGGTGTCCTGTTGTTCGTCGACGATCAAGGCGCGCAAGCCTTCGATGGGTTTGAGGGCGGTGCCCGGTTCGTCCGCCTCCACGCGGCGCTTGTCGAAGCTGATGGTGAACCAGAAGATGGAGCCCTGGGAGGAGGCATTTTCGACGCCGATGGCGCCGCCCATCAGCTCCACCAGTTGGCGCGAGATGGCCAGGCCAAGGCCGGTGCCGCCGTACTTGCGGGTGGTTGAATCGTCCGCCTGCGAGAAGGCTTCGAAGATGCGGCTGCGGGCGTCGCGTGACACGCCGATGCCGGTGTCGTGCACTTCAAAGCGCAAGCTGACGGTGGGGCCATCCTCGCCAATCACCTGGACCTTGGCGAGAATCTGGCCACGGTCGGTGAACTTGATGGCATTGCCAAGCAGGTTGGCCATGATCTGGCGCAGGCGATTGGGGTCGCCGCAAATGGCGATGGGAATATCGCTGGCAATGTCAAAGTCCAGGGCCAGACCCTTGGCGTGGGCCTGGGGCGTGTAGATGTTGTTGATGTCGTCGAGCAGATCCCACAGATTGAAGTTGATGTACTCAATCGACAGCTTGCCCGCTTCAATCTTGGAGAAGTCGAGGATGTCGTTAATGATCACCAGCAGATGCTCGCCCGAGCGCTTGACCAGGCGCGTGAAATTGCGCTGGGTGTCGGAGAGCGCCGTCCCGAGCAGCATTTCCGTCATGCCCAGGACACCATTCATGGGCGTGCGGATTTCGTGGCTCATGGTGGCCAGGAAGGCGCTCTTGGCGCGGCTGGCCGCTTCGGCAGCGTTCTTGGCCTTTTCCAGCTGCTCGGTGCGCACACCAACCTGGCGTTCGAGCTCATCGCGATGGTGGGTGAGGGCAGCGCCCCGGCCTTCGATCTGGGCCAGCATGTCGTTGAAGCTGTCGATCAGGGTGCCCAGTTCGTCGGTGCGCTGGTGGGCGATGCGCAGGTTGTAATTCTGGCTGGCCGAAACCTTCTGCGCAGCGTTAATCAGTTTCGTGACCGGGTCGGCGATGCTGCCCTTGAAGCGGCTGGCCAGGATCAGGGCCACCAGCAGCGAGCCACCCATGGCGGCAGCGATGACGCTGAGCGACTTGAGGATATCCAGCCACATATTGGTCAGATCGGCCTCGATCATGACGATGCCGATCTGGTAGTTGTTCGCGCCAGTCACGGGACGGTACAGGCGCATGTGGGTGGACCAGAAGGTGCTGCCTTGCTGGTTGGCGGTGGCCAGCGCATTGTCGGCGACGTTCATCACGGGCGCGGTGGGCGGGGCGTCCGCGCGGCCTGGCGCTACGTATTGGGCAAACAGCTTGCCATTGCGGTCGAACAAGACGGCAGTAGCGATTTCATCTTTCGCTTTCAGGGCCGAGAGGGTGTTTTGGGCCTGGGTGCGGTCGTTGAACATGAGCGCATCGACGCTATTGGTGCCAATGACGCCTGCGAAGGACGATAGTTGCATGCCTTCGTCCTTGCGGTGGTTCAACACCGACGTCACGGTAAAAGCGACAAACACAAACAGCAGCGCCGTACCAGTGGACAGGAACGAGATTATCGTCAACTTCTTGTTGAGGCTGGAGCGCTCGAAGTTCAACATGGTTGGCTGCAATTTTTATGGGTGGAATTGGGATTCCTGCAGGAAAAATATACGTGTAAAGAATCTTGACAGCCTTGCGCAAGGACAAAGGCGCCCTAGGCGCGCAAGGAGAAACAACGGTTTGTGGAGGATGGGAAAGGGGTGTTTCTTGAGGTTTTCAGAAGTGAAAAACCCGTTGTCCTGCGAAAGCGGGGAAGGGGCCAAAAGAGCAAAAACCGTCGTGCTAGCGAAAGGGGGGATAGGGCCAAAAACCCGTCGTCCACGCGAAATCGGGGACGACCGACGAGTGCTCGGCGCTCGCGGGCTACGTCGGCTCGCGCTACGCGTTCGC
>JBJMVX010000173.1:0-3144 GCA_045810445.1 Massilia sp. | reverse complement strand
GGTCGTTGGTGCAATGCACAAAAGCAGGAGAATGATCATGTTGGCAAGCAAAGTGTCCCCGCCGCTCGCGCGCTGGCTGGGTCGCCCGGAGGGCGGCAAGCCGCGCCGCCCGGTGCTGGTCAAGCAGTTGGAAGAACGAGACCGGCGTCGGGTGCTCAAGCATTTCCTCGGCCTCGACGATAGTGACCGCTTACTGCGCTTCGGTACCGTGCTGCCGAACGAGCAAATGGAAGCCTATGTTGCGCGCATCGATTTCTCGCGCGACGTGGTCTACGGCGTCTATAACCGCATGTTCCGCCTGGTAGCCGTGGGCCACCTGGCGTTCGCGCCGCGCGCCACCGACACCTCGGCCAAGGATCGCGTGGCCGAATTTGGCGTCTCGGTGTCAGCCAGCGCGCGCGGGCTGGGCATCGGTTCGCGCCTGTTCGAACGGGCCGCCATCCACTGCCGCAATTCGGATGTGGACACCTTATATATGCACTGTCTGAGCTCAAACCAGACCATGATCCACATCGCCAAGAAGGCGGGCATGGAGATTCGGCGCGAATTGGGTGAGGCCGATGCCTATCTGCGCCTGCTGCCGGCCAACCCGGCCAGCATGTTGCGGGAAGCGATCGAGGAGCAGGTCGCCACCATCGATTACAACTTCAAGGCCAACAAGCGCTTCGCGGCCAAGTTCTTTGGCTTGAACCGCTAAACGATAGGCAGCGCCGTCGTCTCCTTGATACGCTGCAGGGCAAAGCTGGACTTCACGTCTGCCACCGCAGGGTGGCTGAGCAGCGTTTGCATCATGAAGCGCGAAAAATGGTCCATGTCTTCCACGTGGACCCGCAGCAGATAATCCATCTCCCCCGTCATCGCATAGCAAGCCACCACTTCGGGCCAATTGGCCACCGACAGCGCAAAATCGGCATGGGGCGAGCTGGTGGGGCGCCGCGCGCCGGCTGCATTGCTCGCGCCTTCACTGTGCTTTTCCAGCCGCACGTTCACATAGGCCAGCAGGCCCAGGCCGATCTGGGCCGGGTCCAGCAGGGCCACATACTGGCGGATCACGCCTGCTTCTTCGAGCCGCTTGATACGGCGCAGGCAGGGCGAGGGGGACAGGCTGACCTGGTCGGCCACGTCCTGGTTGGACAGGCGACCGTCCTGCTGCAGGATGGCGAGGATTTTCCGATCTGTTTTATCTAGCTCGATTTTTGGCATATTTTCTCAAATTTGGCGTTTCTCACGCAATTATATTGCGCAAATTACGCAAACGCAGGCATTGATTGAAATTTAATGCTGGACCTGCGGGACTATAATTTGCGCTATTAAAATGAGGAGATCGTCATGCAATTTCAGCCTTGGGACAACCCGATGGGTACCGATGGATTCGAGTTCGTCGAGTATGCCGCACCCGATCCAAAGGCGCTCGGCGCCCTGTTCGAGCAGATGGGTTTCACCGCCATCGCACGCCACCGCCACAAGAACGTGACCCTGTACCGCCAGGGCGACATCAACTTCATCATCAACGCCGAACAGGATTCCTTCGCCCAGCGTTTCGCGCGCACCCACGGCCCGTCCGTGTGCGCCATCGCGATCCGGGTGAACGACGCTGCCATGGCCTACCGCCGCGCGCTCGAACTGGGCGCCTGGGGTTTCGACAACAAGACCGGTCCGATGGAATTGAACATCCCGGCCATCAAGGGCGTGGGCGACTCGCTCCTGTATTTCGTCGACCGCTGGCGCGGCAAGGGCGAGAACGCCGGTTCCGCCCCAGGCACCATTGGCGACATCAGCATCTATGACGTGGACTTCGTCGCCATTCCCGGCGCCGTGGCCAACCCGGTCGGCAATGGCCTGACCTACATCGATCACCTGACCCACAATGTGCACCGTGGCCGCATGAAGGAATGGGCGGAGTTCTACGAGAACCTGTTCAACTTCCGCGAAGTGCGCTACTTCGACATCGAGGGCAAGCTGACCGGTCTCAAATCGAAGGCGATGACTTCCCCTTGCGGCAAAATCCGCATTCCGATCAATGAATCCTCGGACGACAAGTCCCAGATCGCCGAATACCTGGACCAGTACCATGGCGAAGGCATCCAGCACATCGCCCTGGGCACCGATGACATCTACACCTCGGTGCAGCAGTTGCGCGAGACCGGCATCGTCTTCCAGGACACGATCGAAACCTACTATGAGCTGATCAACCGCCGCCTGCCTGGTCACGGTGAAAACCTTGACGAATTGCGCCGCCTGCGTATCCTGGTTGATGGCCACAGCAACGAGCAGGAGCGCGAACTGCTGCTGCAAATTTTCACGCAAACCGTCATCGGCCCGATCTTCTTTGAAATCATCCAGCGCAAGGGTGACCAGGGCTTCGGCGAAGGCAATTTCCGCGCCCTGTTCGAATCGATCGAACTGGACCAGATCAAGCGCGGCGTCCTGACCGACAGCGCCAGCAAAACCGCCGCTTAAGGCAGGAGAACAGCATATGAACGCACCACTAGACCCGTCCAAACTGGGCGAGCAGCCGTCGCAGGAAATCTCCCTCGACGACAAATGGACGCTGGAGCGGGGCCGCGCCTTCATGACCGGCACCCAGGCCCTGATCCGCCTGCCGATGATGCAGCGCGAGCGTGACTTGAAAGCGGGCTTGAACACGGCCGGCTACATCACCGGCTACCGCGGTTCGCCCGTCACCTCGGTCGACATGACCGCGGTCAAGGCCAAGAAACACCTGGACGCCCACCACGTCAAATTCCATCCCGGGATGAACGAAGACCTGGCCGCCACGGCGGTGTGGGGCACCCAGCAGACCAATCTGTTCCAGGACGCGAAGTACGACGGCGTGTTCTCCATGTGGTACGGCAAAGGCCCGGGCGTGGACCGCTGCGGCGACGTCTTCAAGCACGCCAACAATGCCGGCAGCGCCAAGCATGGCGGCGTGCTGGTATTGGCCGGCGACGACCATGCGGCCAAGTCCTCGTCCACCGCTCACCAGTCCGACCACATCCTCAACGCCTGCGGCATCCCCGTGCTGTACCCGGCGTCGGTGCAGGAATACATTGACTACGGCCTGCACGCCTGGGCCATGAGCCGCTACACGGGCCTGTGGGTGTCGATGAAGTGCGTGACCGACATCATCGAGTCCGGCGCCGT
>JBJMVX010000172.1:0-15696 GCA_045810445.1 Massilia sp. | reverse complement strand
TCCACGTCGTTTGCATGCTGCCTCCCAAGTCACAAGTCAACGCTGGCGTGTGCTCACGCGGTGGTGCTGAAAACACGTGTCACGCTGCGTTGGAGCCCGGGTGCAGCGCGAAAGTTTCATCCACTTTGCGCTGTTTGTTCATGCCGACTTGGCGTGCGCTCAGGCGCGAAAGCTTAGCGCCCCTGTCAAGTCGCCCGGCGGCGTTGCACCGCGCGCGGCAAAGGCCTTGTTACGATCGGCCAGACCCTGCAGCAAGGGCAGATCGTGCAGGCGCGTGATGAAGCGCATGATCGAGGTCGTGTCGTAGAAGGTATGGTCGACCGCCCTTTTTTTTGCGAAGGGCGAGACGATGATGGCCGGGATGCGCGTCCCGGGGCCCCAGCGGTCGCCCTTGGGCGGCGCCACGTGGTCCCACCAGCCGCCATTTTCGTCAAAGGTGATTACCACCAGCATATTGTCCCATTGCGGTGAGGCCTTCAGGTGCTGGATCACGTTGGCAATATGGGCGTCACCTGATTCGATGTCCGAATAGCCCGCGTGCAAGTTCAAATTTCCTTGCGGCTTGTAGAACGTCACGGCTGGCAGTTGTCCTGCGACAGCAGCGGCAATGAATTTGTTTGAAATGGGACTGTCGCCCAGGCCGCCATCGCGCAAATGCTCGGCGCGCGCTGCCGTGCCGGGCGCGAACTGCGCGAAATAGTTCAGGGGCTGATGGTGGTCCTGGAAATTGGGCTTGGCGCCATTGCCCTTGTGGTCGAGGGCCGCCTGGAAGGCACCGCCGTACCAGGCCCAGCTGACGCCTTTGCGCGAGAGCAGGTCGCCTATGGTGTCATAGGTTTGCGGCGGCAGCGTGCTGGCATCGCTCGGGTCGGCCAGGCGCGGGTCGCCACCAGGCGCCGGACGCACATAGCTGGGCTGATACGGTGGTGCCATGGTGTTGACCACGTAGCCGTCCGGCGTCATGGTGCCGTCGTGGATATATTTTGGCTTGCCGTCCAGTGCAGAGGCAGGGCTGTCCTTGGCCAAGGCCAGGCGGGTGCCCATGGGCCCGTCTTCCAGCACCGACAGCTTCTTGCTGGCCGGCGTGTCTTTGGCGTTGAAATATTCGTTGGGGCGGCCGCTGACGAGGAACTGGTGATTCATGTAGGAGCCACCGAAGGCTGCCATGAAGAAGTAGTCGCACAGGGTGTACTCGCTGGCGATCTGCCACAGGTTCAGGTTCTTGGCCGTTTCGCCATAGCGGCCCATGACCATGCCGCCGCTGTCGCCCCAAGCCGCAAAACCGTCATTCTTGCCGCCGTTGATTTGCATCTGGTTGCTGTAGAAGCGGTGCACCAGGTCGCGCGTGACCAGGCCCTCCGGCAGCGGCTTGCCCTCGGCATCATGCAGGATGAAGGGCGCGTTGGGCAGGTCGTGGATCTGGTCTTCCTTGATCAGGTATTCCTTGCCGCCAATGTCCTGCTGTCCCGGCACCAGGCCGCCCCAGATTTTTGGCAGGGTGGCCAGCGGCTTGCCATCGCGGTCCAGTTGCTGCGCTTGCGCGGGCGTGACCTCGGACAGGGGAAAGGCTGTGCCCGGAAAATTGGCGAACAGGTTGTTGAAGCTGCGGTTCTCCAGATAGATCACCACCACCGTCTTGATATGGGCCTTGAGCTTGGCGTCGAGCGAGCCCTTGACGATGCGCGCCGGCTTGGCTGCCGTTGCCGCACCCGGGAGGGCGCTGGCCAGGCCAACCGCAGCGGCGGCCTCGAAAATGCGGCGTCGCGCCGGGTTGCTCGGTTGGTCCTCAGCACCGTGCTGGGCTGGATCGTTCTTCTCGCTCACGCGTCTCTCCTTGGGTCGGCCGGGGCCGCGCTGGCGTGCTGTCCAGCTGGGTCTTTTGCCGCAAAATTGTAGCATTCATTGCCTGCCGACATGGAAGATCTGTCCGCCGGCAGCATGGCGCCTTGCCGTATTGACGGGAAGCGGTATCATGCGGGCAAGCGCGGTTCGCAAGACTGCAACAAGGCGGCAATGCTGTGCCAGTGGGCGCGGCGTAGAGGAGATTGGAATTGGTATGGTAATTGTGACGCATAGTGGAAAGTTTCACGCTGACGATGTGTGGGCCGTCGCCGTGCTCAAGATCGTCTTTCCGCAGGCCGAGGTGGTGCGCACACGCGATCCGGCGCGCATTGCGACAGCGGACTTCGCGGTGGACGTGGGCGGTGTCTGGGACCCCGCAACAGGGCGCTTCGACCATCACCAGAAGGGGTTTTCCGGCGCCCGTCCAAGCGCTGTTCCCTACGCCAGCGCTGGTCTGGTGTGGAAGGAATTCGGCGCGCGCTGTGTTGCCATCCTTGCCGAGACGCTGACGGGAACGGCCTTGTCGGACGACAAAGCAGCCGAGCTGGCCTACGCCATCGACGCCGATATCGTGCAGTACCTCGATCTGTCCGATGTGGGCGCGGCCAAGAATGCGCCGGGCGGCTACGGCTTGTCAGCCGTGGTGTCCGGCTACAACCCGAATTGGCTGGACGAGCAACGCGTCGGTTACGGCCAGGCCGATGACGCCTACCGCCTCAGCCAGTTTACCCGCGCCATGGACGTGCTGACCGACATCATGGGCAATGCGGTCCGTTATCGGGTTGGGGCCCTGTTGTCGCTCGCGCAGGTGCGGCAGGGGGAGCAGCTGTTTGAGGGCAGGGTGTTGTATTTGAAAAATGGCGCGATTCCCTGGAGTCAGGTCGTGCGCAAGGAAATGCCCAAGCTGCTGTTTGTCATCAGCCACAATATCGCCGAACAGCGCTACATGATCCACACCATTCCGGTCAGTCCGGACAGCTTCACGGCACGCGCCGATTTGCCCGAGGCCTGGGCCGGTTTGCAGGACGACAAGTTGGCGGCGGTGACCGGCGTGCATGATGCGGGTTTCTGCCACAACGGCCGTTTCATTGCGTCGGCCAAATCCTATGAAGGCATTTACGCCATGGCGTCGCTGGCGCTGCAGGCGCTCGGTCAGCAGGGCAAAGTCTAGGCGGCTGAAAAGCAGCAACTATCCTGGTGGCACTGCATGGTGCTGAGAAATATTTGCAGTTCGTTTGATCTATCTCTAAAGCTCTGCTGAAAAGCGGGATCCCCCGACCTGAGCCATCCGTCTTCCGTGCTATGTTTTTGCTGAGGTCCCTCAGCCTTATGACCAGTCATGCAGTCCGAGGGAGTTTTCTCACTTACAAATTCAAGCACATAAGAAAGATGTATGAAATACATCCAGCTGGAATCGCCGCTGAGCGCCAATGCGCTACGGCTTTGCTTTTACTACCTCCAGCGCGTGGTGACGATACGGGCCCTGCGCGCCTTCGCCATCGCGCTGCTGCGCCGCTGCATTGGTGACCAAAGCCGGAGCGACGCCAGCGGGCTTGCCGCTTCCGGCAGCGCGCTGGCCGCCTTGCAAGTGGACGGTATTGCCAGCCTGGGCCAGTTGCTGTCGACTGCCCAGTGCGCCGAGATGTTGCGCTTTCTGGCCGACAAGCAGGTCGTCTATCGCGACGGTATCAGTTTTGCCCTCGACCAGCGGCCGCCAGGAGTCCCGTTCGCCAACCATGCCTTGCATGACCTGGTGCGCTGCCCGCATATCCTGGCCCTGGCCAATTGCCCCGCAATCCTCGACCTCGCGCGCCATTATCTGGGGTGCACGCCCACAGTGTCGGGTGTGAGCGCACGCTGGTCCTTCCCCACCGAGTCGGTCACGGAAGTGGTGCAGCAATTTCATCGCGATTCAGAAGATTGGCAGGCCTTTCGCATCCTGGTGTACCTGACCGACGTGGACGACGATGCCGGGCCGCATGTCTACGTCAAAAGAACCCATCTGGACGACAGGACCATGCGCCTGCCGGTCCTTGAAGATGCGGTGGTGGAGGCACGGTTTGGCGACCGCCTTGTGCGGCAAACGGGCGCGCAGGGATTTGGCTTTGCGGTCGACACCGCCGGCCTGCACAAGGGCGAAATGCCGAAAACCAGGCCGCGCCTTTTGCTCTCGTTTCAATATTCGATACTGCCGTGTTTTCTGTACGAGTATCAGCCGGTGGCCCTGGCGGAACGCAGCTACGACTCCTATATCAACCGCCTGATCGTCAAGTAGCGCGCTAGTCGATTTCCGGCTTTACTTTGGCAGCACCGGCATCAAGCCCTGGTGATTCACGTTTGCGCTGGTGTTTCCGAAATAGATTTCCAGATCCGCTGTCGGGTGAAAATTGCTCAAGTGGACCTGGTAAGTCCTCGCGTCGATCTTGGTGAAGCTGCCAGGAAAGCAAAGACTGATAAGTGCGGCCGGGCTGTCCTTGATGACATTGAGCGTGAAGTCCTCGATCCCGCGCTTCCAGGTGTTCCCGCTTTGCAGAATATACGATACCCGTTCCACATTGAACTGGTCGGTGCCCAGGCGCTTGGCCAGTTTCTTGTGCGCGGCGAAAAATTCCTTGTCGGCGCAATAGGTTTTGGCGAAGTCGTCTTCCAGCCATGTCGCGCCCGGCCCCGCGGTGACGAAGGGGTGGTATTCGTGGTGCACGCGCACAATCTGCTTGACGGGAAAACGCTGCTTCCACACGTAATTGACCTGCACTTCCCAGCGCCGGCCCTGCTCGCCATCGTCGAGCTCACCAATGAGCCCGGCGCGCTTGAGTTTTTGCTCCTGGGCGGCGGTGATGGCGGGGACCTTCGGTAGCACCGGGTCATTGCCATAATGCGAAAAATGGGGGCTGTAGGCAATCTGCGCTTCGGACAGGCCAATTTTCTTGAGTTCGGCGGTCACATCTTTTTTGTCGATGAGCGCAACCAGTCTCGGCGTGAAACTGACCGGCTTCCCATCGACGCGGATGGAGAAGCCGCCGGGTTGGCCATAGTAGGTATCATAGTTCTGTCCTGCCACCGCGTAGGCGGGGAGGGGGAAGACGATGGTTTCCTCCACGTCCAGCGCCGACTCGTTAAGAAATTCGTAGTCAACGCTGATGAGCGAATTGCTGATACTGAGCACTTCCTTCTTCATGGCGATTGCGTCGGTCTTGCGAAAGACGATGCCACCAGCGCTCACGCCGGAGACGGCATCGTTGGCCCAGGCCGGTAAGGGCAGCAGCGAGGCCACGCAAACGAGTTGCAGAAGAATTTTTTTCATGGGGTGTGGGACTCTCGGATGCCGCTTGCGCGTGAGCCAGTATTCTAGTGCTTTTTCAGCAATGGACAGACCGACCCCATGGCAGTGGGTCAGGGGGCGGCAGTATCAGGCCGGTCGTACCAAATGTCGAATTTGTCGCCCTGCCATTTCAGCAAGCCAAAAAAGTAGGCGGTAGCGAGCATGATCAGCCCGCCGGCAAGCGCCGCTTCGTTCACGAAACCTAGCAGACAAAGCAAAAAGCCGCTCAAATGAGACAGGATTTCAATCCTGCGGAAGCTGAAACGGGCAGGCTGAACGACGAAAACGTTCAGTGAAAAGCAGCACTTGAGCCAAAATGGCAGATTCTTCCAGTTATCGGAATGATGGTCGATCACGAATTTCTCCTGTTCCAAGGTCGAGATATTCACTTCGAGCACCGCAGCAAGACATTTCAACGACTCGACACTGGCCTTGTGACCGCTTTCTATCCTTTGGATGGTCCGCACATTCAGGCCGGACATTTGGGCCAATTGCTCTTGTGAGAAATTGCGGCTAAGGCGTAACTGCTTGAGTATCATTCATGCGCTCCGATGCTAGTGAACCTTCAGTATTTCGCCTGATCTCATCTGTCGGTGACGACAGACTCCCGACTTTTACCCGACAGCCGAGGTTTTGCTAGTGGCGAAGGCAATCGTACTGGAAGTTGCAAGGGAAACGGCGCAAAGCGGCTACGTTTTTTGGCGGCGTTTCAGGTGTTGTTGACCGATGGGGCTTGGACGAAGACGGGAAGGGGATTGGGTATCGCAGACGCGAAATGTGGCAGCTGCGAAGTGCAGAGGCCAGAAACAACAACGCCAACCTGCATGGGTTGGCGTCAAGGTAAAACATGTTCTTGGTGGCCCGGGGCGGAATCGAACCACCGACACAAGGATTTTCAATCCTCTGCTCTACCGACTGAGCTACCAGGCCAAGAGGCATGATTATAGACACCCGACCACATGATTGCAAGGCCGAGTGACCAAAAACATGAAAAATCGCCAAAATACAGTGTGAAACGGTGTTGTTTCTAGCCGCTATAATGCCTTGCATGACCAGTACAACGACTTCCAAAAACACGATTCACAGCGCAGTGTGCATTGTTGGCAACGGCGCCATCGCCAAAACGACAGCCCTCGGCCTGGCCCAGGCAGGCCATAGCGTCAGCTTGCTGGTGCCTGCCGCCAGCGCTGCGCCCGCCACTACCGCGCCAGTTGGGTGGGACGCCCGCGTCTACGCCCTCAACCACACCGCCCACACCCTGCTCGACAGCCTCAAGGTGTGGGGAGCACTCGATGCCCAGCGCGTGGCCCCGGTCGACACCATGGTGGTCAATGGCGATGGTGCGCAGGCGGGCGACCTGGCGTTTGACGCCTTTGGCGCCCATGTGGGCGCGCTGGCCTGGATCGTGGAAGACCGCAATTTGAACCAGGCCCTGGACGCCGCCCTCAGGTTTGCCCCCAATGTGCACGTCGTCACCGGTCGCGCGACCAGCTTGCGCGCGCAGGCCGACGGCGCCGAAGTGGTGCTTGACGACGGGACCGTGCTGCGCAGCGAACTGGTGGTCGGGGCCGACGGCGGCCAGTCCTGGGTGCGCGGGCAGTGCGACATCGGCATCGATTACCGCTCTTATCACCAGCGCGCCGTGGTCACCAATTTTTCGTGCGAAAAGCCGCACCATGGCGCTGCCTTCCAGTGGTTCACCGGCGCCGAAGGCATCATTGCGCTGCTGCCGCTGCCGGGCAATCAAGTCTCGCTCGTGTGGTCGGCGCCTGACGCGCTGGCCGACATCATCATGCGCGAATCGCTGGGCGAGCTGGCGGTGCGTCTGGCCGTGTATGCGGACGAGAAGCTCGGCACCTTGCGACCCTTGCAGCCCGAAGTGGTCAAGGATGTGCCGCTGGCGCTGATCCGCCCGCACACCATCGTCGCACCGCGCGTGGCGCTGGTGGGCGACGCGGCCCACGTGGTCCATCCGCTGGCCGGCCATGGCATGAACCTGGGCTTTGCCGACGTGACCGATCTGCTGGCGGCCATCGCGGCGCGCGAAGAGCAGCGCGGCATTGCCGACGAACGCGTGCTGGCGCGCTATGCCCGCGCGCGCAAGGAAGATATCCTGCTGATGCAGCTGGCTACCGACGGCCTGGCGCGCCTGTTTGCCACCAATCTTGAGCCGGTGCGCATCGCGCGCAATTTGGGATTAAACTTGTTGAATAAGTTGCCTGTGCTAAAGCGGCGTCTGATGTCGCATGCAATGGGAAAATAGTGAAAGTCACACTCGGAGAAGTCATGTTGAAAAGTAAATTGGTGCTGCTCGCTCTGGCCTCGGGCCTGATCGCTTCCTGCTTTGCGGCCGATAACGCGGTAGAAGCAAACATTCGCAAACTGGTCGCGCCGCGTCTGAGCGAAGGGGCCAAGATCGAGTCGGTCAAGGAGACGCCCTACGGCGGTTTGTACGAAGTGCGCGTCGGGAATAGCGTTTTCTATACCGATAAAAAGGGCGAGTACCTGATCCAGGGCCATATCTTCAACACGCGCTCGGCCGAGGATTTGACCCAGTTGCGCCTTGACGACCTCAATAAGATCCGTTTTTCCGAGCTGCCTTTTGAAAACGCCGTCAAGCTGGTCAAGGGCGACGGCAAGCGGGTGATGGCGATTTTTGAGGACCCAAACTGCGGCTACTGCAAAAAATTCCGCCAGAACGCGCTCAAGGATGTCACCAATGTGACCGTGTACACTTTCATGTACAACATCCTGTCGCCGGATTCGGCTGTCCGCTCACGCAATATCTGGTGTTCCGCCGACCGCAACAAGGCGTGGGACGAGTGGATGGTGGACGGCAAAGCGGCGCCCGCCGCACCGGCCAAGTGCGAGTCGCCCAACGATGAAGTGGCAGCCCTCGGCCACCGTCTTGGCATTAACGCCACGCCGCAACTGTTCTTCGCTGATGGCTCGCGCATTGCCGGCGCCATCGACACCGCTGCCCTGGAAGCGAAATTCAAGTCCATCAAATAAAGTGTATTGTCGTGCCGCGCCAACTGCGCGGCACGTATTTACGTCTGCTGCGCGCGCCCGCCATGGGCGTATTTTGCATACCACTTAGTCACTTTCCCGGGCATAAAACCGGTACACTGCCGGTGGGCGCATTTGCAGACATATCATGAAAAAAACAACGCAGAAGAAGCAGCCGGCGATCCAGTACGCCATTGTCCCCGCCGACCTGTCCGGCCACCTGTTCGAGGTGAGCGTCAGCGTTGCCTCCCCCGCGCCCGAGGGCCAGGTTTTTGCGCTGCCGGCATGGATACCGGGCAGCTACATGATCCGCGAATTTTCGCGCAATATCGTGCGCATCGCCGCCGTCTGCGATGGCAAAGCGGTGACCCTGACAAAGCTCGACAAGCATTCCTGGCGCGCGGCGCCTGTCACTGGCACGCTCACCGTCAACTACCAGGTCTATGCCTGGGACATGTCGGTACGCGCTGCGCACCTGGACCAGACCCACGGATTTTTCAACGGCACCAGCCTGTGCCTGCGCGTGTGCGGCCAGGAGGGCTCGCCACACCAGGTGGACATCCAGCGCCCGCTCGACCCTGCGGCCAAAACCTGGCGGGTCGCCACATCGCTGCCGGAACTGGGCGCCAAGCGCTATGGTTTTGGCACCTACCAGGCGAGCAACTACGATGAGTTGATCGACCATCCGGTGGAGATGGGTGACTTCGCGCTGGCCACCTTCAAGGCCCATGGTGTCCCCCACGATATCGTTATCTCGGGGCGCGTGCCCAATCTGGACATGGCGCGCCTGCAGGCTGACCTGAAAGCCATTTGCGAAGCCCAGATCAGCTTCTTCGAGCCGCGCACCAAGCAGGCACCAATGAGCCGCTACGTATTCCTGACGCAGGCGGTAGGGGACGGCTACGGCGGCCTGGAACACCGCGCCTCGACTGCCTTGATCTGCTCGCGCACGGACCTGCCGACGACGGCATCGGCCCAAGCGGCGGAGATCAGCGATGGCTATCTCAAGTTCCTGGGCCTGTGCAGCCACGAGTATTTCCATACCTGGAACGTCAAGCGCATCAAGCCGGCGGCGTTTGCGCCCTACGACTTGCAGGCGGAAACCTATACGCCGCTATTGTGGCTGTTTGAAGGCTTCACCAGCTATTACGACGACCTGATGCTGGTACGCAGTGGCCTGATCGGGGAGCCTGCCTATCTGAAGCTGCTGGCCAAGGCGGTGGCCGGTGTATTGCGCGGCAGCGGGCGCACCAAGCAAAGCGTAGCCGATTCGAGCTTCGACGCCTGGGGCAAATACTACCGCCAGGATGAAAACGCACCGAATGCCATCGTCAGTTATTACGGTAAGGGTTCGTTGATCGCGCTCGCGTTTGACCTGACCATCCGTTCCAAGACGGCGGGCAAGAAGTCGCTGGACGATGTGATGCTGGCGCTGTGGCAGCGCTATGGACGCGATTTCTACGCTGGTGCGGGACGCGGGGTAAGCGAGAGCGAAGTCGAAGCACTGTTCGATGAGGTCAGTGGCCTCAAACTCAAGCCACTGTTCGACCGCTATGTACGCGGCACGGCGGATCTGCCGTTGGCCAAGTTGTATGCGCCGTTTGGCGTGAAGCTGGTCGATGAACGGCGCAGCGCCAAACCGTCGTTGGACGCGAGTCTGGGGCGGGAAGGCAGCGACTGCAAGCTCACGCAGGTGCACGAAGGCGGTGCGGCGCATCGCGCTGGTTTGTCCGCTGGGGACTTGCTCATCGCGCTCGATGGCTTGCGGGTGGCGGCGGGGCCAGGCAGCCTTGATGGAATGCTGGCGCGTTACAAGGTGGGCGACACTGTCAAGGTGCACGCTTTCCGGCGCGACGAGCTGATGACGTTTGAAGTGACACTGCGCGGGGATGTTGTGCCGCAGGTCAGTTTGACGCTGGTCGATGAGCGCAAGAAGAGTGGGCGGCCTAGCGCTTGATTTCGGCGACTAGGCTGCGCAGCACGCCTCGCACACCACTACACTGAGCCGCCCCCCCTCACTGTCCTTGCGAAAGCGAGGACCCATACTGACTCTGGTACGCCGTCGCTTTCACAAGATGCTGCGGTAGTATGGGTCCTCGCTTTCGCAAGGACAGTGGAGGGGGAGTCCAGCTCCCGCCTATTCTGGCCCTGGCACGCCGTCGTTTTCACAAGATGCTGCGGTAGTATGGGTCCTCGCTTTCGCAAGGACAGTGGAGGGGGAGTCCAGCTCCCGCCTATTCTGACTCTGGTACGCCGCCGTTTTCACAAGATGCTGCGGTAGTATGGGTCCTCGCTTTCGCAAGGACAGTGGAGGAGGAGTCCAGCTACCGCCTATTCTGACTCTGGCACGCCGCCGTTTTCACAAGATGCTGCGGCGGTATGGGTCCTCGCTTTCGCAAGGGCAGTGGAGGGGGAGTCCAGCTCCCGCCTATTTTTGCTTACCCAAACAAGCGTGCCAGCTCGACTCCCGGCTCCGGCGCGCGCATGAACGCTTCGCCTACCAGGAAAGCATGCACATTGGCGTCGCGCATGCGCTGCACATCGGTCGGCACCATGATGCCTGATTCGGTCACCACCAGCTTGTCGGTCGGAATACGCGGCAGCAGGTCGATGGTGGTCTGCAGCGAGGTTTCGAACGTGCGCAGATTGCGGTTGTTAATGCCCACCAGTGGCGTGCGCAATTTCAGCGCGGCAGTCAACTCCTCGCCATCATGCACTTCCACCAGCACCGCCATGCCCAGCTCCAGCGCGCAGGCCTCCAGTTCCGCCATCAGGCCATGATCAAGTGCTGATACGATCAACAAAATCGCATCGGCGCCCATCGCGCGCGCCTCGTACACCTGATACATGTCGATCATGAAGTCCTTGCGCAGGACCGGAATGTCGCAGGCCGCGCGCGCCTGCTTCAGGTAAGCCACATCACCCTGGAAGAACTGCACATCGGTTAGCACTGACAGGCATGCTGCCCCATGCCGCGCATAGCCTTCAGCGATATTGGCCGGCTTGAAGTCGGCGCGCAAAATGCCTTTCGATGGCGATGCCTTCTTCACTTCCGCGATGACGCCGGCCTGGCCGGCAGCGATGTGCCGGCGCAGACTCGCTTCAAAGCCACGGATTTGCGAGCGTGCTTCAGCATCGGTTTCCACGTCGCGTCGCAGGCTGGCCAGGTCGCGGTGCTTGCGCGCCGCTGCCACTTCGTCGGCCTTGACGGCCAGGATCTTGTTGAGAATGTCGGACATGATCAAGCGCTCCCGAGCGCTTGCGTTACGCCGATAAACTGGTTCATCTTGGCCACTGCAGCGCCGGACTCGATAGCAGCACGTGCCTTCTTCAAGCCCTCTTCGATCGACCCAGCCACGCCGGCCGCATACAGGGCCGTGCCGGCATTGAGCGCCACGATGTCGTAAGCGGCGCCGGATTCTCCATGCAAGGCTTCCATCATCTTTGCTTTCGATTCCACCGAATCGGCCACCTTCAGATTGCGGCTGGCGATCATCTGCAGACCAAAATCTTCCGGGTGAATCTCGTATTCGTGAATTTCGCCGTTGACCAGTTCACCGACCATGGTGGCAGCACCGAGCGACACTTCATCCATATTGTCACGGCCCCAGACCACCATCGCATGCTGCGCACCGAGGCGCTGCAACACACGCACCTGGATACCCACCAGGTCGGCGTGGAAAACACCCATGAGGATGTTCGGCGCGCCGGCGGGGTTGGTCAGCGGTCCGAGAATGTTGAAGATGGTTCGCACGCCCAGTTCGCGTCGCACTGGCGCAGCGTGCTTCATGGCTGCGTGGTGGTTCGGTGCGAACATGAAACCAATGCCGGTTTGCGCGATCGATTGCGCGATCTGCTCGGGCTTGAGGTTGATGTTCGCGCCCAAGGACTCGAGCACGTCGGCGCTGCCGGACGAGGAGGACACGCTGCGCCCACCATGCTTGGCCACGCGCGCGCCAGCGGCGGCCGCGACGAACATGGAAGCGGTGGAGATGTTGAAAGTATGCGCGCCGTCGCCACCGGTGCCGACGATGTCGAGCAGGTTGGTGGTGTCGGCCATTGGCACTTTGGTCGAAAATTCGCGCATCACTTGCGCGGCAGCGGCGATCTCGCCGATGGTTTCTTTTTTCACGCGCAGGCCAAGCGTGAGGGCGGCGATCATGGTCGGCGACATTTCGCCCGACATGATCTGGCGGAACAGGTGCAGCATCTCGTCGTGAAAAATCTCGCGGTGTTCGATGCAGCGCAGCAGGGCTTCTTGTGGGGTGATAGGCATGGCGGTTCCAGGTTAGCGTTCGAGGAAATTCTTCAGCAAGGCATGGCCATGCTCGGACAGGATCGATTCGGGGTGAAACTGCACACCCTCGATGTCGTACTCCTTGTGCCGCACACCCATGATCTCTCCGTCATCGGTCCATGCCGTCACCTCCAGGCAGGCCGGGAGCGACGCGCGCTCGATGGCCAGCGAGTGGTAGCGAATGACCGTGAACGGGCTGGGAAGTCCCTTGAAAACGCCAACGCCGGTATGGGCGATCAGCGATGTTTTGCCATGCATGACCTGCTTGGCGCGAATGACCTTGCCGCCAAACGCGGCGCCTATGGCCTGGTGGCCCAGGCACACCCCCAGGATGGGTATCTGGCCTTTGAAGCGCTGCAAAATGCCGATGGAGATGCCCGCTTCGGCCGGCGTTTTGGGGCCGGGCGAAATGCAGATGCGGTCCGGCTTGGTGGCGGCGATCTCGTCGAGCGTGATTTCGTCATTGCGCACCGTGCGCACTTCTTCGCCCAGCTCCCCGAAATACTGCACCAGGTTGTAGGTGAACGAGTCGTAGTTGTCGATCATCAGCAGCATGTCAGAGCTCCCCATCCAGGCCGTCTTGCACCTGTTCGGCCGCGCGCAACACGGCGCGCGCCTTGTTTTCAGTTTCCTGCCATTCCATTTCGGGGATCGAGTCGGCCACGATGCCGGCCGCAGCCTGCACATAGAGCATGCCGTCCTTGATCACGCCAGTGCGAATGGCAATGGCCACGTCCATTTCGCCGCCAAACGACAGGTAGCCGCAGGCGCCGCCGTAGATGCCGCGCTTGGTCAGTTCCAGTTCATCGATCACTTCCATGGCGCGCACTTTCGGCGCGCCGGTCAGGGTGCCAGCCGGGAAGGTGGCACGCAGCACGTCCAGGTTGGACATGCCCTGTTTCAGCTTGCCTTCCACGTTAGAGACGATGTGCTGAACGTGCGAGTATTTTTCCACCACCAGGCGCTCAGTGACCTTGACGCTGCCAATCTCCGAGATGCGTCCCAGATCATTGCGCGCCAGGTCAATCAGCATCACGTGTTCCGCGATTTCCTTGGGGTCCGCCAGCAGTTCCTTCGACAGCTCTTCGTCGCGCTCGGGCGTGGCGCCGCGCGGACGGGTGCCGGCGATTGGACGCAGGGTCACCTTCTTGCTGCCGTCAGGCGCGCTCTCATTGCGCACCAGGATTTCGGGCGAGGCGCCAACGATCTGCATGTCGCCAAAATTGTAGTAGTACATATACGGCGAGGGATTCAAGGAGCGCAGGGAGCGGTACAGCGTCAACGGATTGTCCACGTAGGGCTTGCGGATGCGCTGGCCGATCTGCACCTGCATCAAGTCGCCCGCCATCACGTATTCGTGGGCGCGCGCCACCGCTTTCAGATACTCTTCCTTGCTAAAGTCGCGCACCGCTTCCGTCCGCACGGAGCTGGATGTCACCGGCGCATCGACACCGCGACGCAGCATCATGCGCAGGTCCTTCAGGCGCTGGCGCGCCTTCGAAAACGCTTCCGGTGCGCTGGTGTCGGCATACACGATCAGATACAGCTTGCCGGACAGGTTGTCGATGACGGCCAGTTCTTCGGTCACCATCAGCTGGATGTCGGGCAGGCCCAGATCATCCTTGGGCGCCGTGGCGGCCAGCTTCTTTTCGATATGGCGCACCGTGTCGTAACCGAAGTAGCCGGCCAGGCCACCGCAAAAGCGCGGCAGGCCAGGGCGCAGCGCCACCTTGAAACGGGCCTGGTAGGCCTCGATGAAGTCGAGCGGATTGCCTTCGTGGGTTTCGATGACCTGGCCGTTCTTGACGATCTCGGTGCGGTTGCCGAAGTTGCGCAGCACCGTCGTGGCGGGCAGGCCGATGAAGGAGAAGCGGCCGAAGCGTTCGCCGCCCACCACCGATTCAAGCAGGAAGGTGTTCTTGCCCGCGTTCTGGGTCTGGGCCAGTTTCAGGTACAGCGTGAGCGGGGTTTCGAGGTCGGCGAAGGCTTCCGAAATGAGCGGAATGCGGTTGTAGCCTTCGTTGGCCAGGGATTTGAATTCGAGTTCGGTCATGCTTTTCTCCATGCCGCCCAGGCGTGGTTGCGGGCGGTGGTGTTCAAAAAACCTGCCGGCGCACAGGGGCGGCCGACAGCAGTCAATACGGGGTTACTTAGCCCAGGATTGCCAGCGTCGCCAAAGCCAGGCCTCAATCGAGCCGGTCTGCGTGACATTGTGTTTTTTGATGAAAAACATGTTTTTGTGGTTCAGTTTGCTGTGTTGTTGTGCGAACTAATCAGGCTTGCTGCTTCTAGCAGCGTGGTAACTATACCATCCGAATCGGTTTCGTGTATAGACACCCCGTGGTTGTATCCATACGGCACTGTGAGCACGAAGCAGCCAGCTGCGCGCGCCGCCTCGGCGTCGTTGGACGAGTCGCCAATGGCCACCACCTCGGAAGGCGTCAGGCCAAAGTCGCTGCACACTTGCAGCAAGGGCATGGGGTCGGGCTTTTTGCGCGGCAGCGAGTCGCCACCGTAGACCACCTCGAAAAAGCCGGCCAAGCCTTTTTGCGCCAGCAGTGGAGTGGCAAAGGCGATGGGCTTGTTGGTCACGCAGGCAAGGCGCAGGCCCTGTTCGCGCAGCGATGTGAGGCCCTCGATCACGCCGGGGTAAAGCGCGCTGTGCTGGCCGTTGATGGCCAGGTAGTGGCGCTGGTAGGCGGCCATGGCGTCGTCGAAGCGGGCTTCGGCGGCAGCCACATCAAACTCAAGTGCCAACACGCTGCGGATCAGGTTTTCCGAACCCTTGCCGACCATGTTGGCGATCGTCTGCTGCGCGATCGGCGGCAGGTTCAGGCCCGCGCGCATGCGGTTGATGGCAACGTGGAAGTCGGGCACGGTATCGAGCATGGTGCCGTCGAGGTCGATGATGACGGCGCGGATAGGGAGGTGGTTGGATTTCGTAGGGTCAGTCAGCATGGCATACAGTCAGTAAATTGCGCTTCATTCTACTGGACCTTTGAAAATATGGCGGCGTGGTCAGTGGAGCGGGAGGCCGCTGGCCAACAATCGCGACCACGGCGGTCAAAAAGGATAAGATGGCAAGCTAACTCAGCCTTGTGGCTGCCTGCGTTTCCAGATCCCTTCTTCGGCTAGACACCTCATGAAACAACGTAGATTCGCACTTCTCCTGACCGTGTTCACGATGAGCAGCATGGTCGCTGTCGAGGCCCATGCGGCCTGCACT
>JBJMVX010000171.1:0-6482 GCA_045810445.1 Massilia sp. | reverse complement strand
GTCGGCCATCGCACCGAGCGAACCCATGCCACGGTAGGACTTGTAGCTGCGACCCTGGTACAGGATCACTTCGCCTGGCGCTTCTTCGGTGCCGGCAAACATGCTGCCCATCATGACTGTCGAGGCGCCTGCTGCGAGGGCCTTGGAGATGTCGCCCGAGAAGCGGATGCCGCCATCGGCGATGCAGGGCACGCCGGTGCCAGCCAGTGCTTCGGCCACATTGGAAATGGCGGTAATTTGCGGCACGCCTACGCCAGCGACGATACGCGTGGTGCAGATGGAGCCAGGACCGATGCCGACCTTGACCGCGTCAGCGCCATGCTCGACCAGCGCCAGGGCAGCGGCAGCGGTGGCGATGTTGCCGCCAATGACGTCGACCTGCGGATACTTGGTCTTGATCCATTTCACGCGGTCCAGGATGCCTTGCGAGTGGCCGTGGGCGGTGTCGACCACCAACACGTCCACGCCGGCAGCGACCAGCATGTCGATACGTTCCTCGTCGCGCTGGCTCACGCCAACGGCTGCGCCCACCAGCAGTTTGCCGTGCTTGTCTTTCGAGGCAAACGGGTGCTCGTGCGACTTCTGGATATCCTTGACGGTAATGAGGCCGCGCAGTTCGAATTCGTCATTGACCACCAGCACGCGCTCGAGGCGGTGCTTGTTCATCAGGCGCTTCGCTTCCGCTGTGTCGGCATCTTCCTTGACCACCACCAGCTTTTCACGCGGGGTCATCTTGGCGCGTGCTTCGGCGTCCAGTTCTTCTTCAAAGCGCAGGTCGCGGTTGGTGATGATACCGACCACGGTCTTGCCTTCGACCACGGGAAAACCGCTGATGCCATACTGCTCGGTCAACTTGATGACGTCGCGAATCTTCATGGTCGGCGGGATCGTGATCGGATCGCGCAGCACGCCAGCTTCGAATCGTTTGACACGCGCTACTTCACGCGACTGGTCCTTCGGCGACAAATTCTTGTGGATGATCCCGATGCCGCCTTCCTGGGCCATGGCGATGGCCAGACGCGCTTCCGTGACGGTATCCATCGCGGCAGACAGCAGGGGGATATTCAAGGCGATATTGCGGGTCAGGCGGGTCTTGAGGGAGGTGTCGGCTGGGAGGACGTTCGAATAAGCCGGGACGAGCAGCACATCATCGAACGTGAGTGCTTTTTGAAGTAGACGCATAGCATTTTCCTATTGGCGCAAAAGCGAATTATACAGAAGTTCTTGCCCGCCGTCTCGAAAGGGCCTCAAAACGGCTGTCCAAGCGTCTTTCCAATTGACCGCGCCGCCCAGACGCGGTTAAATCGGGCATTAGATAACGCACGGAAAGATTTTCATGAACAAGTTCTTCACTTTGCGCGGATGGCAATGTGCCGCTGGCGGCGCCCTGCTCCTGCTCTCCAACCTGGCCAGCGCCCAGTTTGTCTGGATTGATGAAAAAGGCGTCAAGCAATTTTCCGATCAGGCGCCGCCTGCCAGTATTCCCATGAAAAATGTCCTGAAGGCGCCCAATCGCAGTTCCTTCGCTGTGGGCGAGCCCTCCCCGGCCGCCGAGCCGGCTGCCGCATCCGCGAGCGCGACAGCGTCCGCAGACGCGCCCAAGCCAGTTGACCGCGAGGCCGAATTTCGCAAACGCCAGAAAGCCAAGGCCGACGCCGAGGCAAAAGCGGAAGAGGCCACCACCAAGGCATCGCAGAAGCAGGCGCGCTGCGCAGCGGGACGCGCCAAAAACGATCAGCTGGCGACCGGCAAGCGCCTGCGTTCGGCGGACGGCTCGTTCATGGATGATGCAACGCGTTCCGCGCAGCAGGCTGATGCCAGCAAGGCCATGGCTGACTGCAACTGATGTGCGTTGCATGCGGGCTGAGTGCGGCGCTACGCCGGCTCAGCCCGTTTTCTTTTCTGCGCGACGGCGGCGCGATTCTTTGGGATCGGCCACCAGCGGTCGGTAAATTTCAATGCGGTCGTGTTCGCGCACCAGGGTGTCGAGGGCGCGCTTTTTGCCATAGATGCCAACGGCTTGCTGCGCCAGGTCGATGGCGGGAAAGGCGGCCAACACCCCACTTTGCTCGATCGCCTGGGCAATGGTCGTGCCCTCGTCCACCGTCAGCACCCGTAAAAATACCTCGCCAGGCAGGGCATAGCAAACATGGATGTGCAGTGGCTTAGCCATACACCGTCTCGGCACGTTTGCAAAAGGAATCGACCATGCTGTTGGCGATCACGCCAAACACGGGACCGATCAATTGCTCCAGGATGATGCTGGAAAATTCGTAGTGCAGATCAAAGTCCACCTTGCAGGCATCGGCACGCAGGGCCTTGAAGGTCCAAGTGCCATCCATGGTCTTGAAGGGACCGTCTACCAGCTTCATCTTCATTTGCGTGGGCCGCGTGTTATGGTTGCGCGTCGTGAAGCTCTGGTTCACGCCGTGAAAGTGAATGGCCAGGCAGGCTTCGAGCGTGTCGCTATCGCGTTCGAGGACTTTGACCCCGCCGCACCAGGGCAGAAATTTAGGGTAATCTTCGACTTTGGCCACCAGGTCGAACATCTGTTCGGCGCTATAGCCCAGAAATACTGTTTTATGCACTACTGCCATTAATCTACCGTTTGCTATGATGTTGGATGTGCTCGCCCGCTAGCCTCGCGCGCATCAGTAGTTTAACTGAACCCCACATTTTAGCCATTTCATGAGTATTGTTGATAATAAAAAAGCTTTCCACGACTACTTTATCGAGGACCGATGGGAAGCTGGCGTCGTGCTCGAAGGTTGGGAAGTGAAAGCCATACGCGATTCGCGCGTGCAGATCAAGGAAGCGTACGTGGTCGTGCGCGGCGACGAATTGTTCCTGTTTGGCGCCCACATCAGCGCCCTCGCAACTGCCTCGTCGTTCACCCATCCGGAAGCCGTGCGCACGCGCAAACTGCTGCTGCACCGCGCCGAGCTGGACAAACTGATCGGCAAGGTCGAGCGTTCCGGCTACACCCTGGTGCCACTCAATCTGCACTACAAGGGTGGCCGCGTGAAGTGCGAAATCGGGCTGGCCAAGGGCAAGAAGCAGCATGACAAGCGCGCCACCGAGAAGGAACGCGACGGCAAGCGCGAAGTGGCTGCCGCCATGAAGACCAACAAGCGCTAAGGCGCCGCCACCCGCAAACTCAGGCGCCAGCACACAAAGCTGGCGCTCACGCCGGCCAGCACGCCGCAGGCAAGCTTGAAGGCGCTGTCAAACAGCAGCGGCGCCACCAGGCCCGACACCATCGCAAAGAGCATCATCTGGATAAACGCCAGCATGGACGATGCCAGGCCACGATTGTCCGGAAACAGCGACAAGGCGCCGACCTGGATCGCCGGCATGGCCACCGCCAGGCCGAAGGTATACACCGCCAGCGGCAGCACCGCCCAGGGCACGGCAGCCACATTGAACGCGTTGTAGGTCACGTTCATCACGCCGGCCGCCCCCATGATCGCAAAGCCCAGCCACATCATCTTCGCCGGGACAATGCGCGCCGCGGCCTTGCCGCCCCAGGCCGAGCCGATGGTCATGCCACCAATCATGGGAATGAAGAGCCAGGCGAAGGCTGTTTCCGGCAGCTTCAAAATCACCATGCAAAAATTCGCGGCCGAGCCGATGTACAGGGACAGGCCGCTAAAGGACAGTCCCACGGCCACGGCCAGCAGCAAGAATTGCGGGTTGCGCAGCACCTTCAGATAGTTGCGGGCAATGGCCACGCCGTGGAAGGCATGGCGCTGATCCCTGGGCAGGCTCTCGGGCAAGGCGCGGTACACCAGCAAGATCATCAGGGCGCCAAACGCGGCCAGGAACACGAAGGTCGAACGCCAGCCAAAGGTGACGTGCAGCCAGCCGCCCAACACGGGCGCGATGGCGGGTGCCAGGCCGAACACCATCATGATGTGCGACATGATTTTCTGGGCATGGGCCTGGTCATGCGCGTAGCGGTCCTGCACGATGGCCTGGCCGATGACCGAGCCTGCTCCTGCCGCCAGCCCCTGGAAGGCGCGGCACGCCAGCAGCACACCAAAGGTGGGCGCAAAGACGGCGCCCAGCGAGGCGAGCGTGTAAACCGCCAGGGCGATGAGGATCACCGGCCGCCGCCCGAAGGAATCGGACAGTGTGCCGTAGAACAGCATCATGAAGGCAAAAGTGAACAGGAACAGGCTGAGCGTTTGCTGCACGGCCAGCGGGCCAACCTCGAACTCGCGCCCGATCGCCGGAATCGACGGCAGATAGGTATCGATTGCCAGGGCGCCTACCATGCCCAGGCAGGCCAGAATCACCGTCAACAGTCGCTGCATGCATTGCCTTCAAAAAGTACGGCAACGCAGGAAGGCGACTACCGATAGCGAATTCTACCGGTAATTGTGAAGGCTTACTGAGCGCCTACCCCGAGCGACTTGCCAAAGCGCTCGCCCCGCGGCATCCAGTTGCCTTCAATGTCGGCCGACACCAGCACCCGCACCGCACGACCGATCAGCAGGTGGCGTGGCACCAGGCCGATGTAGCGTGAATCGGCGCTGTTGTCGCGGTTGTCACCCAGCATCAGGAACTGGTCGGGCGGGATGGTCATCGGTTCAAAGTTGCGGCGCGCTACCATCTGCGGCAGGATTTGGATTTGCTGATGCTGCTGGCCCACCTGCTCGTCAAAGCGCTGGGCCTCGGTGTAATGGCCCTTGCCAATGGGCTCCATGACCTGCTCGGTGGGCGTGTAGGTCGCGGGCTGACCATTGATGATCAGCTTTTCCTCGCGCATCTCCACCACGTCGCCCGGCACCGCCATCACGCGCTTGATCAGGCGGGTACCGTCCGCCGGGGAAGAAAACGTCACCACGTCGCCGCGATGCGGATCGCCCGTGCGCGCCAGCACCACGTCGGTCAGCGGCACCTTGAGATTGAAGGCGAGCCGGTTGACGAACACCACGTCGCCTTCGAGCAGGCCGGGACGCATGGAACCGGAAGGAATGGGATTCCAGTCTGCAATCGCCGTGCGGAACACGCCGAATAACAGCAGGAAAGCGAGAAAGCCCTTATTTGCGCGCAGCCAGTTTTTCATTGTGTGGTCCCCCGGGTTGATGTCCGAGTTATACGCAAGCAAACTTTGACGATGCTTAAATGAGCGTCGCCAACGCGGAAATGAGCAAGCCGCCAACCAGCATCGCAAAGATCAAGAGCACAAAAAAACCGAGCACGCGCCACAGCGCCCGCCACTTCTGCCCCTTTGCGCGGCTGCGTACCAGGTACACGGGAATGCAGACCCAGCCGAGGAAGTTAATGCCGATGTTGCGCCATACCGAGCGTCGATAGCCGTGCGCATCGCTATCACGGCAATACCAGAGAAAGGTGGTAAAGCTAAATGCCAGACCCGACAGCAGATGCCATAGCGACATCGCTGACGCTTGCCGCGCCAGCAATACACTGGCAATCGGATCGACAAACATCAGCAGCAGCAAACAATACAGGGGGCGTACGATCGCCGATTTAGTGGGGTTGTGCATCTTCTTTCACAGCGGCCAGCGCCATATTCTCGATCAATCCAGGCGCAATCAATTTCAGGAAGCGCCCGATTTTCCCTTTGGTGGTCATGACCACTTCACGCTTGCGCCCGTCCATGCCGGCAATGATCAGGCTTGCGCATTCTTCGACCGGCATGGCCTTGTCTTCCTTCAGGCTGCTCGCGCCCAGTTCGCCGCCGGCCGCGTTATAGCCGCGGTAGCGGATGCGGGTGGCCACCACGCCCGGGTAGGCGGTCGTGACACTGACGCCCGCGCCCTTCAGCTCACTGCGCAAGGCTTCGAAAAAGCCGGTCATGGCAAACTTGGTCGCGCCATACGCCGTGCGCCCAGGCACGCCGACCAGTCCGGCCAGCGATGACACGGCAACGATGCTGCCCTTCGAGGCCTTCAAATGCGGCAAGGCAGCGTGGGTACACCAGACACTGCCCCACAGGTTCACGCGCATCAAGTCCTCGTACCAGCTCAGATCGTCCACCTCCTCGAACAAGGCATGCGCCGAGCGGCCGGCGTTATTGATCAAGGCATCGATGCGACCGAAGCGGGCGACTGTCTCGCTGATCAGGTGCTTGCATTGATCCTGCACGCCGACGTCGGTTGCCACCGCCAGAGTCTGGGCGCCGAAGGCCGCGCACTCGGCCGCCACTGCGTCCAGCATGGCCACATTGCGTGCAGCGAGCACCAGGGCCACGCCTGCGCTCCGCTTGCGCGCGAGCTGGCGCGCCATCTCTGCGCCTATCCCGTCAGACGCGCCGGTAATGATGATGACCTTCATGCGCCTACTTCTGTGTCTTGACGATCTGCATGGCCGTCGCAATCAGGCCGCTCATGTCGCCCAGATTGGCCGGCACGACGATGGAGTTGCCGGTGCGTGCCAATTGCGCGAACGCGCCCACGTACTGCTCTGCCACGCGCAGGTTGACGGCGTCTTCGCCATGCGGCTCGCCAATGGCG
>JBJMVX010000170.1:0-23796 GCA_045810445.1 Massilia sp. | reverse complement strand
TATTCGACCGGGTCTTCAATCGTGATGATGTGACCGTAGCTGTGTTCATTGCGGTAGCCGACCATCGCCGCGAGCGTGGTCGATTTACCCGAACCGGTCGCGCCCACCATGATCACCAGACCGCGCTTGGTCATGACCACATCCGACAGAATCTCCGGCAGGCGCAGGTCCGCCAGTTTTGGAATGGTGGTGGTAATTGTCCGCAGCACCATGCCGACGCAGCTCATTTGCACGAAGGCCGATACCCGGAAGCGTCCCAGGTCGCCAGGGCTGATGGCGAAGTTCGATTCCTTGGTCAGTTCGAAGCCGGCCGTCTGTTTGTCGTTCATGATCGAACGGGCCAGATCGGCGGTGTGCGATGCGGTGAGCGCCTGGCTCGATACCGGTGTCATTCTGCCGTCGATCTTGATCGCTGGCGGAAAACCTGCGGTGATGAACAGGTCGGAGCCGCCCTTGCTGGTCATCAGACGCAGCAAGTCGAACATGAATTTTGAAGCCTGATCGCGTTCCATTGTTTGTAAGTCCTAAAATTAGCCGGGGAAGTTATCGGGGATCTTGGCCGCGTTGCGGGCCGCACCGGCGGAGATCACATTGCGCCTTACCAGATCGGTCAGATTCTGGTCCAGGGTCTGCATGCCGACATTGCTGCCGGTCTGGATCGATGAATACATTTGCGCGATTTTCGCTTCGCGGATCAGATTTCGGATCGCCGGCGTGCCGATCATGATTTCGTGGGCTGCCACGCGGCCACTGCCGTCCTTGGTCTTGAGCAGGGTTTGCGACACCACCGCCTGCAGTGACTCGGACAACATCGCGCGCACCATCTCTTTTTCATCGGCAGGGAACACGTCGACAATACGGTCAATCGTTTTTGCGGCGGAGGAGGTGTGCAAGGTGCCAAACACAAGGTGGCCCGTTTCCGCGGCCGACAGCGCCAGGCGGATGGTCTCCAGGTCGCGCAGCTCACCGACCAGAATGCAATCCGGATCTTCCCGCAGCGCCGAACGCAGCGCGTTGTTGAAGGACAGGGTGTGCGGGCCGACTTCGCGCTGATTGATCAGGCACTTCTTCGAATCGTGCACGAATTCAATCGGATCTTCGATGGTCAGGATGTGGCCATACTCATTTTCATTGAGGTGGTTCACCATGGCCGCCAGTGTGGTCGACTTGCCAGAACCGGTCGGGCCGGTCACCAGCACCAGACCGCGCGGCTTCATTGCCAGCTCGCCGAAAATGCGCGGCGCGTTCAAGTCTTCGAGACTGAGAATTTTCGATGGAATGGTCCGCAGCACGGCGGCGGCGCCACGTTCCTGGTTGAAGGCGTTGACGCGAAAGCGCGCCAGGCCGGGAATGGCGAACGAGAAGTCGCACTCCAGCACTTCTTCGTACGCTTTGCGCTGGCCGTCATTCATGATGTCATAGATCATGCCGTGCACGTCCTTGTGCTCGAGCGGCGGCAGATTGATGCGGCGCACGTCGCCGTGCACGCGAATCATCGGCGGCAGGCCGGACGAGAGGTGCAAGTCGGAAGCTTTGTTCTTGACGGAGAATGCGAGTAATTCTGAGATGTCCATTTATAATCCCTGTGCCGTGAATGGGCGCATGCCGCTCCTGTGCGCGTTTTTCGCGTTGAACGACCTGCCTGAATTGCCCGCTGAAAATGATTATGTCCACAATCGCCTACAACTTGCAAGCTGTCGATGCGAGTATTCTCGCCGCTGTCACTGCCGCCGGCCGCCTCCGCGACCAGGTGATGCTGCTGGCCGTTTCCAAAACCTTCCCGGCCGAGGCGGTGCTGGAGGCGATTGCGGCCGGTCAGCTGGCTTTTGGCGAGAATTATTTGCAGGAAGCGCTAGATAAAATGGCAGCGGTTTCGACCGCTTTGCCCGGTCGCCAAATCGGCTGGCATTTCATTGGCCCCATACAGAGCAACAAGACGCGCCCGATTGCCACCAGTTTCGATTGGGTGCATACGGTCGAGCGCCTGAAAATTGCGCAGCGTTTGTCCGAGCAACGGCCGGTCGACAGCGCGCCGCTCAACATTTGTCTGCAAGTTAACATCAGTGGTGAAGCTAGCAAGAGTGGTGTCACACCGGATGCATTGCCCGAATTGGCAAGTCTTGTGGCACAGTTGCCACGCTTGCGCCTGCGCGGCCTGATGGCGATCCCGGAGCCGGAGTCCGATGTCATGCGCCAGCGCGCCGCGTTTGCGCGCCTGCGGGTGCTGGCCGAAGAACTTCGCGCACAGGGCATCGCGCTCGATACCCTGTCCATGGGGATGTCGGCCGACATGGGCGCGGCGATTGCCGAAGGCGCTACCATTGTGCGCGTTGGCAGCGCCATTTTCGGCAAACGCAGTTATCCCGCTTAACTTCAAAAGGACTTCATGAAGATCGCATTTATCGGTGGCGGCAATATGGCCACGGCCCTGATAGCAGGCCTGGCCGGCAAGGACATCCATGTAGTCGATCCGAACGCGGATGCGTTGGCGCGTCTGGCCGCGCAATATGGGGTGAGCACGGCGCAGAGCATCGACGGCGCGCTGGCCACGGCGAACGTCATTGTGCTAGCCGTCAAACCGCAGCAGATGCGTGATGTGGCGGCGGCGCTCCTGCCCCACCTGGGCGCCGCGCAGCCGCTGGTGCTCTCGATTGCAGCGGGTATTCGTGGCGCCGACCTGGCGCGCTGGCTCGGTGGCTACCAGGCCGTCGTGCGCACCATGCCCAACACGCCGGCATTGATTGGCCTTGGCATCACCGGCATGGTGGCCATGGCTGGCGTGAGCGCGGCGCAAAAGACGGCAGCGGACGACATCATGAAGGCGGTCGGTAAAACGGTGTGGCTGGACGACGAGTCGCAGATCGATCCGGTGACCGCGGTGTCGGGTAGCGGTCCGGCCTACGTGTTTTACTTCATCGAGGCGATGCAGCAGGCAGCGGTGGAAATGGGCCTGTCGGAAGCGCAGGGCAGGGAGCTGGCGCTGGCCACCTTTGTCGGCGCCGCGCAACTGGCGGTGCAATCGCCCGACCCGGTACCGCTGCTGCGCGAGAAAGTCACCTCCAAGGGCGGCACCACCTACGCGGCCTTGACCAGCATGGAGCAAAGCGGTGTGAAGGAAAAGATCATCGTCGCCATGAAGGCCGCTGCGGCACGCGGCCGCGAGCTGGGCGACGAACTCGGTAGCGCTTAAGCGGCAGGTTTGCGCAGCGCGGAGAGCACCGACGTCACCAGTTTGAACAGCGACAGTCCCGTGGTCAGCAGCGGGATGGCGCGCGAGGGCTTGGTCACCATCATTCCCAGCACCACGCCGGCAATCGTCAATGGCAGCTTCAAGCCGCCCGAACCCAGATACTGCACGATGCCGCCACCGCCCAGCAGGCTCGACGCGCGGAACTCGCTGATCTCGCGCCCCGCATCGCTGCGCTGACGCGCGCATTCGGCGATCAGCGCGGCGCGGCGCGCGGCCAGCGTGGGTTTTACCAAGGTGCTGTTCATGCGTCCGACCCCGCGTTGCGAATGAAATTGATATCCTTGTTCAGCTCACCGACAGTCGCTTCGAGCATGCGCGGTTTGCTGGCCAGGCAGGCGCGCAGCTTGAGCAGCACGGCCCCGGCGGCAAGGACAAACAGCGCTGCCATGCCCAGGGCAGCCTGCACCCGGTAGGTCTCCCAGAACAGCATCACCACGGTCAGCGCCACCAGCAGCATGGCTACACCGAACAGGATTAAGGCCAGCAGCACCATACCGAAATAGGCGAGCAGCCGTTGCGACTCCTCCTCCATTTCAACGGCCGCCAGTTCAAGACGCGTCTGGGCGATGGACAGCAGGCTGGCGCCCAGCCGTCCTACCGTGTCGGTGAGTGCCACCTGCTTATTTCCGCGAGATGAGCATACCGATCACCAGGCCGGCAGCTGCGCCAATGCCAACGGCCTTCCATGGATTTTCGTGCACGTATTCGTCGGTGGCCTTGGCCGCTTCCTTGGTCTTGGCAACCACGGTTTCTTCAATGCGGATCAGGTCTGCCTTGGCGCTCGAGAGCGTGCGCTCGAACTTGGCGCGTGCTGCTTGCAGCTCTTCGCCGGTCATCTGGGTGCTGCTGCGCAGCCACGATTCTGCGTCCTGGATCACGGATTTCAGGTCGCTCATCAACTGGTCGCGTGCACCTGGCTTGGTTGGAATAGGTTCGATCATGGTAGTCCTCGGAAAATAATTGAAAAGATGGCACTAGCCGAAAGCGTAGTCTAACGCTACCCCGGCAAAAAGGGCCGCACCCAACCAATTGTTGTGGCGAAATGCTTGGAAGCAACGCATGCGGTCACGGCCGCGAATCAAGGTGTAGTGGTAGAGCGCCATGATGGCAGCCACCACCACGCCGCCCACAAACCACACGTGCAGCCCCATGACCCAGCCGCATACCAGGATGATGCCCAGCGAGGCGCCGTAGCACAGCATGATGGCGGCTACGTCAAAGCGTCCAAAGGTAATGGCCGAGGTGCGTATGCCGATTTTCAAGTCGTCGTCGCGGTCCACCATGGCGTACTCGGTGTCGTAGGCCACGGCCCAGAACACATTGGCCAGCAGCAGCCACCAGGCCAGCACGGGAACCTGCCCCAGCACGGCGGCAAAGCCCATCGGGATGCCAAAGCCGAATGCAATGCCGAGGTAGGCCTGGGGAATGGCAAAGAAGCGTTTGAAGTAAGGGTAGGTGCCGGCAATGATGACCGCTGCCACGGACAACTCCTTGGTCAGCGCGTTCAGCGGCAAGATCAGCAAAAAGGCCAGCACGGCCAGCACGCCAGCGACAGCCACCGCTTCCCAGCTTTTGATGCGACCGCTCGTCAAGGGGCGCTCTGCCGTGCGCTTAACGTGCTTGTCGATGTCGCGATCGGCATAGTCATTGATGGCGCAGCCGGCCGAGCGCATCAGCACGGTGCCCAGCGTGAAGATAAGGAGGATTGACCAGGCCGGCCTGCCGCCCGACGCCATCCACAGGGCGATCAGGGTCGGCCACAGCAGCAGGACGATGCCAATGGGTTTGTCGAGGCGGATCAGGCGGACATACAGGGACAGCTTGTTCATTGCGACATCAGGCGGCTTCTTCCAGCGCGAGCATATTGACACCAGGCAGTTCGCAGGCCGCTACGGCCGCGCAAATTGCATCGATTGCGGCACGCCGCGTAAAACTTTTGCGCCATACGATGACGACACGGCGCGAAGGCACGGGCGCCTCGAAAGGCACGAAACTGAGCATGCCGCCTTCCGGATGCATGTCCGGCACCGAAGCGCGCGGGAGCACGGTCAGGCCGATGCCACTTGCAACCATATGGCGGATGGTTTCCAGGGACGAGCCTTCGAAGGTGCGCTGCATGCCATTGCCGGGCGACGAAAAGCGTGCCATCTCGGGGCACACTTCCAGCACCTGGTCACGGAAGCAGTGGCCATTGCCAAGCAGGAGCATGGTTTCGGATTTGAGGTCTTCGGCCGACACGGATTTGCGCTTGGCCCAGGGATGGGTCTTGGGTACTGCCACCACAAAGGGCTCGTCATAGAGCGTCTGCATCGACATGCCATGGTCGGGCAGCGGCAGGGCCATGATGGCTGCGTCCAGTTCGCCCTGGCGCAACAGTTCGAGCAGGCGCACGGTAAAATTTTCTTGCAGGATCAGCGGCATCTGGGGCACATGCTCGATCACATTCTTGACCAGGGGCGGCAGCAGGTAGGGGCCAATGGTATAGATCACACCCAGGCGCAGCGGGCCGGCCAGGGGATCCTTGTTCTGCTTGGCCAATTCCTTGATGGCGGCGGTCTGTTCCAGCACGCGCTCGGCCTGGGCAATGATCTGCGCGCCCAGCGGCGTGACGGAAATTTCGGCGCCGCCCCGTTCGAACAGGACCACGCCCAGCTCGTCTTCGAGCTTCTTGATGGCGACCGACAGGGTAGGTTGGGCCACGTAACACGCTTCAGCGGCATGCCCGAAATGTTTCGCACGCGCTACGGCAACGATATATTTCAGTTCAGTGAGGGTCATAGGTGGCGAGGGCCTGGATGATTGCGGTTGAGCTTCATCGTGACACAGTGTTGCAATTCAGTCAGCAAAGAAATTATATTCTACCCGTAATGCAGTCGATATAATTGTCGGACAGGCGGTTTTTAGATTCGCACCTTCAAAGAAAGACGCGCATGTCCACGACCTTTGGCCCGGCGGAAGCCCAAGCCTACATCCACAAACTCCTCACCGTCATGCACCATCAGGGCGGTTCCGACTTGTTCATTTCGGCGGACTTCCCGCCCAGCATGAAGCACCAGGGCGCGATGAAGCCAATGAGCCAGCAAAAGCTCACTGGCGACGTCACGCGTGCGCTGGCGCTGTCGCTGATGAACGAGAAACAGACGCGCGAATTTGAAGCCGAAATGGAGTGTAATTTCGCCATCTCGCTGCCCAATGTGTGCCGCTTCCGCGTCAATGTGTTCGTGCAGCAGCAGGCAGTGGCCATGGTGGTGCGGACCATTGCTTCGGAAATTCCGAACTTTGAAAAGCTGGACCTGCCGGACGTGCTCAAGGACGTGATCATGACCAAGCGCGGTCTGGTGCTGGTTGTCGGTGGCACCGGGTCGGGCAAGTCGACCACGCTGGCGGCCATGATCGACTACCGCAACAGCAATTCGGCGGGCCACATCATCACCGTGGAAGACCCGGTCGAATACGTCCACAAGAACAAGAACAGCCTGATCACGCACCGCGAAGTGGGTGTGGACACCCTGTCCTGGCACAACGCCCTCAAGAACACCTTGCGCCAGGCGCCGGACGTGATCCTGATTGGCGAAATTCGCGACACCGAAACGATGGAGCATGCGATCGCGTTTGCCGAAACGGGGCACCTGTGCCTGGGCACCCTGCACGCGAATAACTCCAATCAGACGATGGACCGCATCATCAACTTCTTCCCGGAAGAGCGGCGCAACCAGCTGTTGATGGACCTGTCGTCGAACCTGCGCGCCATTGTCTCGCAGCGCCTGGTGCGCACGGAAGACGGCAAGGGCCGCAAGGCAGCCATTGAAATTCTGCTCAATACGGCGACCATCAGCGAGATGATCCTGAAGGGGAACTTCCAGGCGATCAAGGAAATCATGCACAAGTCGCGCGAGCTCGGTATGTGCACGTTTGACCAGGCGCTGTACGAGCTGTATAACAAGGGACAGATCGGCTACGACGAAGCGATCAGGAATGCCGATTCGGCCAACGGCTTGCGCCTGCAGATCAAGTTGCGGGGTGACCGCAAGGAGCCAGGTAGCGCTGCCACGCAAACGTCCAATGACTTGTCGATGGCGATCGAAGAGGAGCCGGAGGAAGAAGAACCCGGCAAATAAATTGGGGGGAAGATGGACCTCACGGTGCAGGAGCTGGAAGCGGCGATCAACTATTGGCGCGAACTGCGGCCTGCACGCGGCAACGAGTATGCGCTCGCGCCCGAGGTCAACATCCTCGCTCCCATTTATGCGCTGATGATTTTTCGCCGCGCGTTGACGGTCGACGCGGCAACGCTGTCCGCCGATGCTCAGCACCTTCTTCAGTCCTGGCGCGCAGCGAGCAGCTCCTAGCCGAGAGCACAAACACCATAATCCCACTGCCCTTGCGAAAGCGAGGGCCCATACACCGCTTGTGTACTCACCACAAAACCCATGCCCGATTTCGAATCAAAAATTTGCACCCGCAGTGACCTGAAAGCGCGCGTTGCCGCCCTCCCCAAACCAGTGGTGCTCACCAACGGCGTCTTCGACATCCTGCACCGCGGCCACGTGACCTACCTGGCCCAGGCTCGCGCGTTGGGCGCGTCCCTGGTCGTGGCAGCGAACACCGACGCCTCGGTCAAGCGCCTGGGCAAAGGCGACGACCGCCCGCTCAACACTGCTGCCGACCGCATGGCCGTGCTGGCGGCGCTGGAAGCGGTCAGCCTGGTGGTCGACTTCGACGAAGACACGGCACTGGAAGTGGTGCTGGAAGCACGGCCCGAGATTTATGCCAAGGGTGGCGACTACGACATGAGCGCGATCCCGGAAGGGCAGGCGGTGCTTGCGTATGGCGGGCAGGCGGTCGCTATCGACTTCGAGCATGACCGCTCGACGACCAAACTGCTTGGAAAAATTCGGGCGTGAAGCCTTCCTTGAAGTTCAGCGTGGCCGCGCTTTGGATGTTGTGCGCGATCGCATGCAATGCTGCGCTGGCGGACGACGTGCCGTCGCAGGCGCCTGGCGCCGTGTCCTGGTCGTCGGAGGGGAGCGCGTTGTTGCGGCGGTCTCAAATCACCATGGAAGCCAAAAAGCCGACGTCGCCGGCCGCCGGCCAGTCAGCTATGCAGCGGCCCTTGTCGAACACGCCGTCCAACGTCATAGAGCGTGCGTGGAAAAAGGACTGGATCGACGAAGGCGTCGAAGCGTCGCGCGCGATGCTGATCGAATGCCAGAAGGAGACGTCGGTGGTGCTCACCACACCTTCGATGCGCAGCAACAGCCAGCGAGATCATTGCTACCGATTTTGATCTGGAAGCGGCGCTGCGCTAATCACCACTACATCGATGCATTAAGCCCACTGTCCTTGCGAAAGCGAGGACCCATAACACTTCAACTCTGTGTGCCAGACCTTCTCTTAGTTGACGTGTTATGGGTCCTCGCTTTCGCAAGGACAGTGTGGTGGTGTGCGGGCGCTGCCAAAAAAATGCCGCCCGGCTGGTTAGCGGGGCGGCAAATGGAGATTGAACCTGGTGCTGCGGTTGCGCGATCAGTAGCCCGGAATCGGATTGCGATCATGCGCAATCTCGTTACCTGCATAACCACCCAGCAGCACGCCAGCGACAGTGGCGATCTTCTTGCCATTCCCACCGCCCACCTGATGGCCAAGCAGGCCGCCAACTACTGCACCAACACCAGTACCCACCGGGTGCATGTCGCTCACATAGCTACGCACCGGGTGCGCTGGTTGCGGCGCATATGCACTCTGGTAGCGTGGTGCCGGTGACTGCTGCGCATAGTGATGCACCACCTTGTGCTGCACTGGCGCCGGCGCCTGGACCACCTGGCGTACAGGCGCATTGTCCACAGGGCGCAGGGCCTGCGCATTGGGCACCGCTTCAAGTACCTGGCCGTCTGGCGTGACGAAACGGGCCGGCGCCGAGGAATCGATCTGCGCGCTCGCTACCTTAGTCGGCGTCGTCTGACCGTGTGAGGAAGGCAGCAGGCCAGTGACTGCGGCAACGCCAAGCAAGCTGAAAAGTGTCACGGAGGCCGCAGCAGTGACCATCAAGGGATGCATGCGGGGTGCTGCGGTGGCGGTCTGGTGTTCCATGATCAGTTCCCTTCGTTTGCTATTGAGTCTTCAGAATACGGATGCCGCGCATGCAAAGCTAGGCCGCAGCTGTATCAGATGTAAGGGCATGTTACCTCGCGCCTCGGACGTAATTTGCCATGCGCAGGACTGCCTGCTACGCTGCGGGGTCCAGCACTCTCGGGAATCACGGCGTGAAAACCTATCAAGGCAGTTGCCATTGCGGCGCCATCCGTTTTGAAGCGGATATCGATCTCAGTGAGGGCACCATCCGCTGCAACTGCAGCATCTGCACCAAGCTGCGCTTGTGGTCGGCCATCGTGAAACCTGCGGCGTTTCGCCTACGTTCCGGCGACGCTAGCCTGAGTCTCTATCAGTTTCACACCAAAACCGATCAGCACCTGTTCTGCCGCCAGTGCTGCGTGCGCCCTTTCGGCATCGGCAAGTCGCCGCGCTGGGGCGACTTCTACGCCGTGAATCTGGCCTGTCTCGATGACGTCCCGCCGGAGCAATTGGTGGCCGCGCCCATCACCTACCTCGACGGGCGCAATGACAACTGGACCACGCCGCCGACTGAAACGCGCCACCTCTAGACAGCGCGCAGCCCGGCATACAGCGTGAAGGCGGCGGCCAACAGCAGCATCACACCGGCACCGCGCGCCATCCAGGCACCGGCGCGCGGACGCGATACCAGGCCATCCTTCATGCGCGCCGCCAGCATTGCCAGCGCGCCGTACACGGCAACCTGGGTCATGGCCGTAATCAGGCATAGAGTCAGCGCTTGCAGCCAGATCGAACCCTGCGCCGGATGCACAAACTGCGGAAAAATCGCGAGCATGAACAAATAGGCTTTTGGGTTCAGCAGGCAGGTGGCGATGGCACCGGCGAACGTAGCACGCCGGCTGCGCACGCGCAGGCTGATTTCCGGCGCGGCCAGCGCATCAATGCGCAGCAGCGACCAGCCGATCCAGGCGACATAGGCCGCGCCCACCAGCAGCATGGCATTGAAGGCAGCGGGCACCAGGGCCAGGAGGGCAAACACCCCGCTGGCGCCAATCGCCATGTGGACCACGCCGCCCACCACGATGCCTGCGACTGCCGCCATGCCGGCCCGGCGTCCGCCCACCATGCTCGAACCCATCACGAAAGCCATGTCCATGCCGGGCAGGGCGATGACGCTAAAGACGACCAGAAAATACAGCCAGAGATTGCTCGAGCCGCTCATGTTGGCGTCCCCCACCCGAAGCCGATTAACGCGAAAAATGAATGCACAATGCAGCCTTTCTTGGTAGTTGATGGCGCTACTATCTCGCCAATACAGGACAAAAACTGTCCTAAATCGCGTTATGATGTTCCTATGGCCAATCCCACCACCCGTGTCCTTGTTGTGCTCGAACTGCTGCAAAGTCACGGCATGATGAGCGGCGCCGAGCTGGCGCGGCGCCTGGAAGTCACGCCGCGCACCCTGCGGCGCTACATCGTCACGCTCGAATCGCTGGGAATTCCCGTGTTGGCCGAACGCGGACGCGACGGTGGCTACCGGCTGATGCAGGGCTTTAAATTGCCGCCGATGATGTTCAATAATGAAGAAGCGCTCGCGCTTGCCTTAGGTCTGCTTGCTGCCGGTAACCTGGGGCTGGCGGAAACTACGGTTGCCGGCGCAGGTGCGCTGGCCAAGCTCGAACGCGTGATGCCGGAGAACCTGCGTCAGCGCGTTCGGGCCATTGGCGAAGTCGTGACCTTGAACATGAAGCGGGCCGTCGGGGCGGGTGATCCGGAAGTGCTGGCCACCTTGAGTGTGGCCGCTCAGAGCCAGCAGCGGGTGCATCTGCGTTACCGCGTGCCGGGCCAGGCGCAGACGGCGCGCGAGGTCGACCCTTACGGCCTGGCTTTCTGGGAAGGCAATTGGTATGTGGTCGGTTACTGTCATTTGCGCCAGGATCGGCGATCATTCAGGCTCGATCGGGTCGACGCAGTGAGCGCCTTGCCTGCCTATTTTGGTCGTCCCCTCGACTTCAACGCCTTGAGTTATCTGGTGCACGCTGTCGCAGCGCTGCCGCGTGCGCACACGGTGAGGGTGCTCTTGCACACGGATATGGACACAGCCCGATCAACAAGCTTTACCAGTCTTGGCATGCTTGAGGCAGTGCAGGACGGAGTGATGTTGCATAGCCAGGTGGATGACCTGGCCTGGATGGCGCGTGAACTTGCGCGGATGCCTTTCGCTTTTCGCATTCAGGAGCCGACAGCCCTGAAAGAAGCGGTCGGCGATCATGCTCGAACTTTGCTGGCAATGGGCGCCATCGGCGTTTCATTTTCCTAAACAAACGCAACAGCAAGGACAGAATGCCCTCTGCTCCAAACATCAATCGAGAAAGCGGTCCGATGAATCGTGCAATCAAAACTGCAGTGGCATTTTCATGGCTCATGTCCACCTGGGCGGTGCCCTGCGCGGCTATCGCAGCCCCTTCGGGAATAGCGCCGCACATGCCGATGGCGATTCCAGGCGACTTCTTTCTATGCCAGCTTCCGCTCGCCATACGCGCACTGACGGGGGCACCTGGCTATGGTTCACCTGACGGCAGCGGGGCCACTACGAAGCAGGTGCGTCAAGGCGAGCGGCTGCAGGTGCTTGAAGCGCGGCAGATCGTCATCCGGCCGGGGATTGCGGTGGTGCGCGACGGCAGCTTCGCTGCAAACGAGCTTGGCCTGGCAGCCGGCGACGAAGTTTATGTACTGGCAGAATGGGAGTTCGATTTTTCCCATGCCTGGGTTAATGGCAAGCGTATCGGTTTGCCGGTTCAGGATCCGGCTTATTTCACGATGTTGTCTGCGCCGCAGGTCGAACAGTGGATGCGTGTCCGAACCCGCGAAGGCGTCTCTGGGCAATTCTGGATGCGCATAGATCCCGAGCTTGCCAAAGCCAAGGCGACCTTGGATTGCCTGCGTCTGCCAACGCACTGAGACACTACACCATCAGATTCGCCTCAGCGCGGCTTCCTCGCTCGTCGTTGGCCAAATGAGCAAGGGTGTCCAATTGCAGGCTAACCACGTCGTCCCCGCATCCGCGAGGACGACGTTTTTCTTACGCGAGGACGACGTTTTTTACGCGAGAACGGCGTTTTTCGCACGAGCACGACGGTTTTCGCTTTAGGTCAAGTGTTGAGGTGGCGGCCGGTATTTTCGCTTCAATGCTATCTTTGCGTTCGCCTGCGATATCGCCTTGAAGTAGGGTCCGTCTTCACTTTCGCTATGAAAGTAGAAATATTGACCGTGAGTGTTGCGGGCAAAGCGCGACACGCTGGTCAAGACGGTCTTGTTGGAATGCCTGTTGTGAAAGTGGCCCCGTATTTCATGAACAATCTCGGCGCTGTTGCCATCAAACGATAGTTCAGGTGTCGGTCCGACGATCTGCAATTGCTTGAACTGCGCGTCCGCGATCGGAAGCAGGCGCATATCATCAAAATCGACCTCGTCTTTATAACAGCTATAGATCGCAAACCCGATAATAGCTGCCACGACGATTGCAGTTCCGACGTCCATTTCGTGCTTTCAGCAATTGTGAGGGTCCGCGCGCTGCCAATGGTAAGTGCGCAGCCGCAGGATACCACTACCGAATGCAGGCTGAGCGGTGTTCACTCGCCGCATTGGGGCGGATACGCCCGCGCCGCAAATTCCCAGGTGCGGTCGAGATCATTTCGCGAGGTGAGCTCGCCAATAAGCGCTCCTTCCGTGTCGTAGAAGGCCGTATTTGCGACGCTGTATACGCCAGGGCCAGGACCGCTGAAAGCGCCTGTGTGGGTGATAACGGGCTCAATCACCCCAAAGTCGCATTCGGCATGCTTGAACAGGGGCTGCGCGACATCCATGCATTGAAAGTTCATACCGCCGCAACACAGGACGCGCGCAGGGTGGCGTCGTTGCATGCGCCATGCAAGGTACTGCTTCATTTCCATGATAGCGTCGGCAGGATCGAGATTTTCTGAATTGAAGGGGTATGCGATTGGCTTCCCAATTTTGAGTGCACCGAAGGCATGTTCGACATCGCGTAAGGATGCAATGTCTTCTACAGGCGCGAGCGTATCGCAGTCCTTGCACCATGCAGGGCGAGTTGGAATCGCCAGCAGGTTTTCATGCTTGATCTTTCCGTTTAGCGGCAATTCGCCCACGTGGTAGTACGCCGCGCGAATTGCGAACTCGAAGACGGTGCGACAACTGCTGCATTGATAGGATAAGTTGGCCATGGCGGTCCAGCATAGCAGCTCACGCTGAAAAGACACAGTGGTGTGCCTTGGGTCGCGCCTTGGCCCACGCCACGCAAGCGTTACGCGGAGCGCCGATCGTTGTGCCGTCTGTCCCCCTTGGCTGGCATTTGATGAATGGTCGCACCACCCGGCCTGCGCCGTTTTTCACCCCACTTCTTGTCGATCTCGTCGCACAGCTTTTCAACGTCGTGCCCCAGTTCGCCCGGCTTCATGGCGGCCGCCGCCGCGTCGCCCAGGGCGATCTTGGCAATCCAGTAGCCCAGCGAGCGATAGCTTTCGAATTGGGTCTCGTCGAACCATTGATCTGCTGTCGTCTCGTGCGGAAAGGCGGCATTGGTCTTGCGGTAGTTGAGTACCTCCGCACATTCCTTGCCCAGCAGGGAAGGCTTGATGTAAAGCAGCGTGCCAGCCGGGGCATCGCGGTCCACGCGTTCGTAGTGGATGGTACCCTTGACGCAGTGGGCACGGCTGAATTTGTCGTCGCCGCTCACATCAATGGCGCCCACATCGATTTCAATCTCGATGCGCAGGTCGGTGCTGCACTTGCGGATCGCATTGCCCAGGTCACCGAAGTCGAGCTTGCCGTCGGCGCTGGCGTCAACCACCACGATCATGCGGCAGCGCCGCCGCACCAGTTCGTACAGTCCCAGATTTTCGAAGTGACCGCCGTCAGACAGGTAGAGGTATTCGGAATCGGAATCGGTCTGGCCGAATAGTTCCGAGATCAAATACGCCAGCCCGATCCTGGGAGAGGTGCCGGCGTGTCCTGCCTCGCGCTTGCAGGGGTTGGCAAACCAGCGCCCTAGCCGTACGTTAAACAAGGTCATCAAGAAAGCCAGTGGCGGCGACGAGTGGTAGCCCATGCTGGGACTGGCCGCCGCGCCAGAGATGGACATGGCCATGCCCAGCCGGATGCTGGGCTCTTCATCGGCAACGCCATGCGCCCCAGTGCGATAGGAATCGGTACGCCGGTAAGCGCCCCGTTCGCCTTCGCCTGCGATCTTTGGACCGCCCGGTGTGGCCATGCTGGGCAGCTCGAAGCCGCAAAACGCGGGCGAAAACGAGAAGGCCGCCGCTTTGCGGGTCTGCCAGGCCAGTTCTTCGCCGTTGACCAGGTTCAGCGCGGTATTGACGATGTGGTAGGGCCTTTGCACTTTCCCGTTGTGCTGCAGCAGTTCGTCGAAATGCACGTCGTCGTTTTGGTCAAAGCCGGTGAAAGGATGCGGCTGACGCTTGGTGTTGCTCGCGCCCAGGTAGGCGCGCACGAGGCGGTTCCGGTACATCATGTGCAAGGAGAATTTGTTGATGTCTACCCGCCATGCGAGCACCACACCGAACAGGCTCAGGCAAACCAGGGTGGTGAGCAAGATGGCGGCACTGCTGTTGTGGAGGGTTTCGTCATGGCTGGCCGAGAAAAAATCGTAGATGCTCGACGCGGTGTTGAGCGTCATCGACGCCAGGCTTTCCGAGGTCGTCAAGGCGTGAATCAGGGTTGAGACCATGAACAGGGCGCCAATGGAAAACACCAGGGGGGCGATCGAGGCAAGCAGGTCGATCGACTTCTTGCCGCCTTTTTTGCCTGTGGCCTTGCTGCGCCCGATCAGCAGACCAGCGAGGGTGGTGGTGAACCAGCCGGTGCCAAAGATAGCGGCTGCCCAGTTGCCCGACTTGACCTGGGCATAGGACACCAGGGCAGGCGCATACAGGCTCACGGCCACGACGGCCAGCCAGGCCATGACGAAGATGGACGTCCAGCCCCCTTGCCGGCTCCACCATTCGCGGCTCTTGTCGGTGTACATGCGCCCCACCAGGCCGACCGAGAGCACGGTCGTTAAGCCAAACAGAATCAGGAAGACAGGGATGCCGAAGGCGACGATGTGGATACTGGCGTCGTCCAGGTGGGAAGGCGCCTCCTTGGCCAGCGCGGCAGCTAACATGATGACCAGGGTCACACCGCCGGCCAGGGCGGCAATCGCGCACACGAAGTGGCCGATGCCTTCCTTGACGATAAAGCCCCAGGGGATTTTCTGGGCCTCGGGGTGGACGCCACGTGCCCATTGTTCGCGATGGGCGGCGTCGCGGTTATACCATTGCGCCAGCAGCCAGCCGGCAGCCCACACCAGGAAATAGGCGGTGCCGGGCGCCACCAGCCACACCAGGATGGGGTTGCTCAAATCGGTGGGCTGGGCGCGCAGCTTGTCCCAGGCCGCGCCTATGGCCACGCAATGCTCCCACAGGGCGATGCTGCCCATGAAGGCGGAAAACATGAGGGGAATGACAATGCCCCAGATGATGCTGACCTGGCTTTGGCCGCGTATCCAGGTGGTGCGGATGCGGTCAGGCACCGTCGAGATGCTCACCGCAATCCAGAATACCGACCACAATACCGCCGCAATGGCCACCGTGGTGAACGAGGACAGGCCGAAGATCGAGATCGGCACGCCCAACACCCTGCTGATATGCGGCGCATGGTAGGTTTCCACGTACAGTGCCAGCATGCGCGGCAGGATCAGCACTGCCCCCATCAGCGCCACCAGGATCGCCAGGTTGAGCAGGGTATTGCGGATATAGGTGGCCAGGATGGCCCAGGTGTCGGCGCTGAACATGCCGGTCTTGGGCGTCAAGTAGTTGCTGTACTGGCGAAGGAAGCGGATTTCATCGGGCTCCTGGGCCACGGGCGAGGCGGCCGAACCGGGCATGAGCTTGCGCTCGAGTTCTTCGATGCGTCCTTCCAGGCGCGATAGCCACTTGGAAAACCAGGCGCCGATATAGCCGCCACCAGACACCGTGGACAGGTAGTCGAAGTCGCGCAGCAGGTGCATTTCGGCCATGGCCTGCATCACACCCAGGTTGAAGGTGGCGCTGCGTATGCCGCCACCGGAGAGGGCCAGGCCGGCCATTTTCTCGTGGTGGACCTTGGCGGTGAGGCGCTCCTTGTCGGCCGGGCGCACCTGCTTGGGTGGGCTGGCGCCGCGCAAGGCATCGAGCTCGAACTGCCAGGTTTCGGCAAAGACGCTGCCCGCTTCCTCGTCCAGTTTGCGCCAGGTCGCTTCGTTGCAGACCGGGTCAAGCGGCACCAGGCCGTGGCTGGCCTTGAAAGCGACGACGGCCTGCTCCATGGCTTCGTCGTAAATGCCGTTGCAGGGGCCGCAGAAAAAGGCGCGCTGCGCCGTGTCCGCGCCATTGCTCAGCGAGGCGAGCTTGCGCTGGATGTCGGCGACCGCGTCCCCGGTGCTGCCAAGCTTGAATTCGATGCTCATGGGATCTCCTGCAGGGTTAGCTGATCCACTCGGGGAAATGCTGTTTCAGGGAGGGATAGAACTTGGCAGCCATCTTGTCGAAGCCGGCGTTATTTGGATGCAGTTCATTGGCCCAGTCGGCCTTGGCCAGGGTATGGCGGGTGTCGATGAATTCGTAGTGGGGGTGCTTGCCCGCCAAGGCCAGTTGCACATCGGCCAGGCGGTCGATAATGTAGCGGCCGGCTTCCTGGTGCAGCGCGGCGGGCATGCCCACGTCAATGAGCGCTGGCTGGATCCAGGGCGAGAACCACAGCAAGCCCTTGCCGTTGACCTCGGGATAATCGTAGCAATGGGTCAGGATGGGTATGTCCGGGCACAACTGGTCGCGCAGGTGGACGATGTTCTCGTAGCCGCGCTTGATGAGGCCAAACAGGGCGGCTGTCTCGCCCGCCTTGAACCAGCTGCTGATGTCATTGGCCACACCATGCTTGAGCAGCGGGCGCAAGTCGTCGGCGCCGGCAAAGTCGTTGCCCCCGCCACTGATGATGAGCATGTCGACCTGCTTGCTTTCCCACTGCATGAAGGTCAGCAGGTGGCTCAGGTTGCTCTTGCCTGGCTTGCCAATTTCCATGCCCAGTTCGCCGATTGACACGATGTCGACCACCTGGTGCCCATAGGCGAGGAAGCGGTTGCACAGGTTGCCGCTGGCAGGGAAGGGGTACTGAAACCAGGAGTCGCCAAAGCACAGGATGATGGGCGCGCCCGCAAACTGTTGTTGGTACTGCTGCCACTCGGACAGCCCAAAGATCAAAGCCATGGTCGTTCTCCTCATTGGTCCAGAAGCCGATTTAACGGCTGGGCGACTTACCAATGACTTACTAATGCGACATTTTGGCGAATAAATTGTAGTTATTCGACAACATTTGGGTGTACCATGAAGCTTCACGCCAGCCAGTCTGCCGGGGAGTCGCGATGGCTTCTGCACCGCTTTGCGTCCTGTCGAAAATTCAGCGTCCAGCCAGCGCCGCGATCGTGCCGCGATCGCGCCTGTTCGATCGCCTCGATCAAATGCGGCGCCACGCCCACGTGGTGTGGATCGCAGCGCCTGCCGGTGCCGGCAAGACCGCGCTTCTGGCCAGTTACGTCAGCCAGCATCGCCAGGACGCCATCTGGTACCGGCTTGACGCCGATGACGCCGATCCTGCCCATCTGCTGCATTTTCTGGGGCTGGCCGGCACCCTGGTGCATGCTGCCGCCATGCCGCCGACCCTGGACGCGCGGGCGCTGGAGAATCTGCCCGCGTTCTGCGCGCGCTTTTTCGCCCGCCTGTTTGCGCCCGACGCGCCAGCATCCCTACTGGTGCTGGACGCTTACGACGCCGTTCCCGACGCCCCGCATTTTCATCGACTGGTGCACACCCTGCTGGCGGCCCTGCCCCAGCATGTCGATGCCGTGATCCTGAGCCGCCTCGATCCGCCGCCGGAACTGGCCTGCCTGCTTGACCAGCCACGCATCGTGCAGCTCGATGGCGCCGAGCTGCGACTTACGCCTGCCGAGTCCCACGCTCTGGTCACGCGCCAGGTGCGCGCACGGGGCGAGCGGGCACCGAAGGACAGCGCCGAGCTCCATGAGCGCAGTGAAGGCTGGGCCGCCGGCCTGACCATGCTGGTCGAAGGCAGCCAGACCGGGTCCGACGCCTCGCTGTTTGCCTACTTTGCCAGCGAGGTGTTTGCACCCTGTTCCCCGGCGACACGCAAATTTTTGCTCCATTGCGCGGTGCTGCCCCGTTTTACGATTGCGATGGCGTGCGCGATCAGTGGCGACGACGAGGCTGCCGCTTGCTTTAACCACTCCTTGCGCCAGCATTTGTTCATCGAGCAGACCACGACCGAGGGCAGGTACCGCTTCCATGGCCTGTTTCGCGCCTTTCTGCTCGCACAGCTGGAGATTGCTTACGCCGATGCCGAAGCGCGCACGCTGCGCGCGCTGGCGGTCACGCTGCTGGAGCAGGCTGGCGACCTGGAAGGCTGCGCCAGCGTGCTGCTGGCACTGGGCGAACCTGCTGCCACCGTGGCCTTCCTGGAGCGCCATGCGGGCACCTTGGCTACCCGTGCCGGGACTGTGCTGGATACCTTGCTGGCGACGCTGCCGCCGCAGCTGGTCGCGGCCGAACCGCGCATGCGTTTGTGGCGGGCGCGAAGGCTCGTGGCCAATGATGCGTATGCGGCACGCGAAGACTTTACCGTGGCGCTGGGGCAGTTCGAGCAACTGGGCGATGCGGCCCTCAGCTTCCAAGCCTGGGCTGGGGCGGTCGCCTGCATTGTGGGCGAGGGCAGGACACTCGGTGCGCTGGGGCGCTGGTTGGAACGGCTGGCCCAGCTGCGCGCACGCTTTGCACAGTACGACCTGGACGAGCTGCCGACCGATGTGATTGGCACGGCGATTGCCGCATGGTCGCTGCATACCGATGGCAGTGCAGAACAGGCGCACTGGGTGCACCAGGCGCTGGTGCGGCTGGCCACTGTCGATGTACAGCAGCGCGCCATCGTTGGTGTGCCGCTGTGCGAGTTTTATCTGCGCAGCGGCGATTTTATTGCCGCACGCGTCATCTTCAACGAGCTGCGCGACGCCAGCCAGTGTGGCACCTGGCTGTTGGACGAGCCGAGCGCCGCGTGGCTGTTTGGCGCTGAGCACGGAGACGGCTGTCGCACTGCCAACGACCGGCCCCTGGACCAAGCCATGCAGCGCTACCACCTTGCATGGCAGGCGTTCTTGCGCGGCCAGCTTGCCGACGCCAGCCTGACCTTCGACCTCGCCATCATGCAGTTGCGCGCCGTGGGGTTTCGCTTTGGCCTGGCCTGCGCGCTGGCCGATCACGCCAGCGTTCAATCGCAGTTGGGCGACATCGCTTCTGCGCACGCTTCGGTGGCAGAAGCGCTGGCGCTAGCCCACAGCGCGGCCAGTGCGCTGCTACGCTACAAGGCGCTGCTGATCAAGGCAGCGTTGGTGATGCAGGAGGACGGGGATCCCGACCCCTTGCTCAAGCAGGCGTTTGGGCTGGCGCGCACCGGCGACATCGCCATCGTCCCAGGCTGGCATCCATCCTTGATGGCCACCCTGGCAGCGCGTGCCTTGAGCGCCGGGATCGAGGTGCCCTTCGTCACCACGATGATTTCCGAGCGGGGTTTGCGCTCGCCGCCGATGCGACCGGCCGGGTGGCCGTGGGAGCTGCAGCTGTTCACCTTGGGCGAATGCGAACTTTTGCTCTCTGGTCGGCCATTTGTGCAAACGGGGAAGGGCAGCCGGCGCACGCTCGATCTGCTCAAGGCCATTGCCGCGTTTGGCGGGCGCGATGTCGCCATCGACAAGCTTACTGCCGCCTTGTGGCCTGATGCCGATGGCGACAGCGCCAAGACGGCTTTTGACGTGGCCCTGCACCGGCTGCGCAAATTGCTGGGCGTGGAAAAGCTGTTCATCGTCAGCCAAGGCAAGGTCAGTCTCAATGCCGAAGTGTGCTGGCTTGATGTGTGGGAATTGCAGCGACGCGCCCAGGAGGTGATGGCCATCGCTGGCGACCCGGCCCAGTCGCGCGCCGCCATGCTGGGCGCCAGTACCAGCTTGCTGGCCTGTTATCGCGGCGCCTTCCTGGCCGACGAGCCGGACCAGCCGTGGTTGCTGCCGATGCGCGAACGGCTGCAGCGCCTGATGGCGCGCGCTGCCGATGCGACCGAGCGCCGCCTGCGCGCCGGTTCTACGGCCCAGCGGCGGGCCAGCGATCTGCTCTATGGTGCAGCCGACTAGGCTTGCAGCCAGGCCGCGTGGGCGTCGACCAGGCCGGCACCTGTGGCGCCATCCATGCCGGGACCCGCTTTCAGACCCAGACCTTCCGGGTCGCTCGATGGATTGGCAGCGCCATCGACCACGTCCACTGCCGTGCGCGTCAACAGCGCCTTGATCTCGGCCGGTTTCAAGGTCGGATTTTTTTCCAGCAGCAGCGCGCACACGGCGGCAATCTGGGGCGCGGCTGCCGAGGTGCCGCTAAAAACGGCCCAGCCGTCGCCGCCCGCGGTGCCATCGTGGGCAGCATTGGCAATGTCGATGTCCTGGCCCGGCGGCACCGGCAGCATGATGTAGTCGGCGTCGGGCAGCAGGCCAACCAGACCGCACACGTCCGGCACATGGCGGCCCGAGTAAATGGTGCTGGTGAAGGCCGAGGCATAGTCGGAGGCGCGCCGGCTGCCGTCGGCGGCCACGTAGACGCCGCCCGCGCTGATCACTTCGGGCATCGCTGCCGGAAACGCGTAGTGGCCATTGCCGGCCGAGAACACCACCACGATGCCCGCGGCAATGGCGGCCTGGATTTCCGCTTCCAGGGGCTTGAGACCATTGGGCAGTTCCTTGAGCTCGGAGCGGCCATCGACGTCGCGCAGGTCGTAGCACATGCTCACCGTGATCACGTGCGGCTTGTGCTTGAGGGCTGCCTGGAAGCCTTCCAGGATGCTGGCTCCGCCGTTCGGATCGGCGTCGTCGCCCAGCTTCACGCCAATGAAGGTGACCTTGGGCGCGAGCGCAAACACATTGGCCGATTCCCCCGTGCCATGGCTGCCCGGATCGGTGTGGCGGTTGGTGGCCGAGGGCGCCAGCACCACCGAGGAGGTGAAGCCGTTGTCGACAAAAAAAGGATGGCTATGGGCGAAGCCGGTGTCGATCATGGCCACGCGTATGCCGTCGCCCAGGTGCTGCTCTTGATGAATGGCGGTGGCGTTCAGTTGTGCCGGCACGTCGTTCAGCACCTCGAGGTGGAAAAAGTCGACTGTTGGCGGCGTGGCGCTCACCACCGGATCGGCCAGATAGATATGCGGCCACTGGATGTAGGCGTCATCGATCAGGCGCGCCAGTTCCGGGTCCGGGTTCCAGGGCGCGTCCTCGGGTGGGTAGTAGACGCAGGACGCCGAATGACAGCGATGGTCATCGAACACGATTTTTGTCAGGCGCGTGCCAAAGCTGTGTTCAAACTGGGCCGCGGTGCCGCGCACCGAGACCGTCATGCGGCCCTGGCCCGACACCACGAAGCCATGTTGGCGCAGCGCTTCGATGGCCGTTTCCATTTCGCCCGGCTCGGGCGCGAAGCTGGCGATGCTGTGGGAGGACAGGCGCGCCGGCACCTTGGTTGGCCCGACCTTGTTGCGGCCCTTGAAGGTGACGCCGATGCGCAGCACCGCATCCGGCGGGGCGTCAATGTCGAGCGGGGTGTGGCGCTGGCTGGGGTCGAAAGGCTTCATGGCGATCCTGTGCAGAGGTTCACCGATGATAATGCTTTACGAAAAAATGTGTCGGACAGTGCGCGCCTAGGCCCCGCCCTGGTAGCCGTTCTGGCGCCAGGCTTCGAACACGACCACGGCCACGGTATTGGACAGGTTCAGGCTACGGTTGTCCGGGCGCATCGGCAGGCGGATGCGCTGGCCGTTCGGGAACGATTCGCGCAGGGCGGGCGCCAGGCCGCGCGTTTCAGACCCGAACACGAACACGTCACCCGGCAGGAAGCGGGCGTCGGCAAAGGGCGCCGAGCCGTGGGTGGTCAGGGCGAACATGCGGGCCGGGTCGGGCTGGCAGTCGGCCAGGAAGGCTTCCCAGTTCTTGTGCACTTTCATGGTCGCGTAATCGTGGTAGTCCAGGCCGGCACGCTTCATCTTGGTGTCGTCGAGAGGAAAGCCCAGCGGTTCGATCAGGTGCAACTGGGCGCCCGTGTTGGCGCACAGCCGGATGACATTGCCAGTGTTTGGCGGGATTTCGGGTTCGACCAGGACGACATGAAACACGTGCTTCTCCTAAGATTCCAGTAATGAATGGGGCGGGGTGCGCGCGAACACAAAATTGCTCACGCGCGCCGCGCCGAAACGCTTGAAGGTGGCGGCCAGTTCGTGCAGCGTGGCGCCGCTGGTCATCACGTCGTCCACTACGCCGATGTGCCGCCCGCGCACCAGGGCCAGCGCGTCGGGCGCCACCACGAAGGCGCCGCGCATGTTTTCGCGGCGTCGCGATGGCGTCACGCCCGACTGGGCTGCCGTCTCGCGCAGGCGCACAGCCAGGGTGGCGCGCAAGGGGATGCCCAAGGCCTTTGACAGCGGGCGCGCAACTTCCAGCGCCTGGTTAAAGCCGCGCTCGACCAGGCGGCCAGCTCCCAGCGGCACCGGGCACAGCACGTCCGGCAGGGCCACCCGTCCGCGCGCGGCCAGGGCATGGGCGATGGCCTGGCCAAACCATGGCGCCAGCGCCAGACGGGCGCCAAATTTCAGGTCCAGCACCAGTTGGTCGAGCGGACTGCTGTAGTCGGCTGCGGCCACCGTGGCGTCGTAGGCCGGCTGCCTGGACTGGCAGGCGCCGCAGGGCAGCAGGGCGTCAGCCAGTGCCAGCGGATTGGCGCAGCGCGCACAGCGTGCCGGGCGCGGGGCCAGGAACTGGGCCGCGCAGGGCTCACACACAGCGCCGTCGCAGGCCATGCCGCACAGCGCGCAGGCCGAAGGCAGGAGGGCACTGCGCAGGCTGGCAAACAAGTGGCGGCTCATGGGCTGGGCATCGAACAAACGGGTACACTGCTGCCATTATCGCATTTCGCGCTGTTTCGACCGCTACTTACCATGTCCGTCCCTGTCAGTTCTTCCACCATGAGCGCGCCGATCGACCTGGCGCGCGTGCGCCAGTTGTTTGCGCGTCCGGCGCGCGTGGCGCCCGCCGATTTTTTGCGACGCGAAATCGCCAGCCGCATGCACGAGCGGCTGGGCCTAGTCAAAATTGCCCCGCACCGGGTGCTGGACGCCGGCTGTGGCAGCGGGCCCGATCTGGCTTTGTTGCAAAAAGACTATCCCGCAGCCCATATTGTGGGCATCGATGCGGCGCCAGCCATGCTGGACGCGGCCAGGGCGCCGGCCTCGGCCATCAAATCCCTGAGCGGCTTGCTGGGGCGGCTGCTGCC
>JBJMVX010000169.1:0-3434 GCA_045810445.1 Massilia sp. | reverse complement strand
TCCACGGCGTAGTGCTCGGCCCGCAATAGGTCGAGCACCACTTCGCCGATCATGGTGTCATCTTCCACCAGCAATAAACGCATCACATCCCTTTGTCAAACACGCTGGTGGAAGCGGCCGTCAGCCGATGCGCACCGGAATAAAGATCTTGTCCGTGCCGCGCTGGATCAGCAAGGCCACCGACTTGGTCGACTTGCCGACCACTTCGCGCACCTGCTCGACCGAAGTCACCGGGCGCCCGTTGATGGACAATAGCACGTCCCCTGGCTGCACCCCGGCGTTGGCGGCGGCGCCCGACGCGTCTTCGATCACCAGGCCGGCCGCAATGCCCGACTGGCGGCGCTCGTTCGGATCAAGCTGGCGCAAGGCCAGGCCGATCTTGGCGCCGCTGTCATTGGCGGAAGCCTCCTGACGCTCGTCCGGTGCAGCCTTGTCGTCGGCATTGGCCAGGCGGGCGTCGATGTGCACTACTTTGCCATCGCGCCACACTTCCAGCGCCACCTTATCACCCGGCCGTGCCAGGCCCAGCATGGCTGGCAGATCGCCCGAGGCCACAATCGGCTGCCCGTTGAGCTTGCGGATCACGTCGCCGGACTTGATGCCTGCCTTGTCGGCAGCCCCGCCACGTTCCACATTGGCCACCAGTGCGCCCTCGGGCGAATCGAGCTTGAAGGAATCGGCAAAGCCCTGGTTCACTTCCTGCACCATCACGCCCAGTTTGGCATGCTGCACCTTGCCGGTGGCGACAATCTGGTCCTTGACGCGGGTCGCCACGTCAATCGGGATGGCAAACGAGAGGCCCATGTAGCCGCCGGTCTGGCTGTAGATTTGCGAATTGATGCCGACGACTTCACCCTTGGTATTGAACAGCGGGCCGCCCGAATTGCCGGGATTGATGGCCACGTCGGTCTGGATGAAAGGCATATTGCTGTCGTCCGGCAGCGAACGGCCCTTGGCACTGACCACACCTGCGGTCACCGAGCTTTCCAGGCCGAAGGGCGAGCCGATGGCAAGCACCCATTCGCCCACTTTCAGGTCGTTGGAACGGCCCATGGGGACGACTGGCAGGTTCTTGCCGTCGATTTTCAGTACTGCCACATCGGTACGCGGATCGGAGCCGAGGACGCGGGCGCGGTATTCGCGCCGGTCCTGCATCTTGACCGTGACTTCCTTGGCGTCGCGCACCACGTGCGCGTTGGTGAGGATGACACCGTCCGGGCTGATAATGAACCCGGAACCAGTGCCAAAAACGGGACGGTCGCGTTGGGCGCGCGGATTTTGCGGGCCCTGGAAGCGACGGAAAAATTCGTAGAACGGATCATCTTCGTCAATTTGCGGGCCGCGCTGGCTGCGGCTCTCCATCGCCGTCTTGGTGCTGCCGACAACGCGAATATTGACCACGGCCGGGCTGTTGTGCGCCACCAGCTGGGTAAAGTCGGGCAGCATGACACCAGCGGCAACCGGTACCGGCGCGGCGACGGGCGCAGCGGTGCTGGCCGGGGCTGCAGCAGCGAGCGCAACCATGGGCGCGCTTGGCGGGGCCGCAACGGCGCTGTTGTGGTTAACCGAAATCGCTCCAACCGCTCCGCCGATGGCGCCTGCGGCGACAAGGGCCAGCGTGAGTCGCTTAGCGGTGATGGCAGTGATGGCACCTTCGTTATGCATGACTTAACTCCTGGATTGAATGGGATAGCTGATGGTGAAATGATGCGATAGCAGACTTAGGGTTTGCTTAATTTTTCTCGCGTGCGCTGTACTGACAAGCCAAGCGCAACGGGGCGCCCCTTACTGCGGGCGCCCCGTTGGCGAACCTGGCTCAGGGCGCGCTTATGCGGCCTGGCGTTGCTCCAATGCCTGGACATTGCTGCCCTCGGCGCCGTCAATGACGATCTTGCGCGGCTTGAGTGCCTCGGGCACTTCGCGCACCAGTTCGATGGTCAGCATGCCGTTGTCGAACGAAGCCGTGGTGACCTTGACGTGGTTGGCCAACTGGAAGCGCTGCTCGAAGTCGCGCGCCGCGATGCCACGGTGCAGATAGGTGCGCTGCTGCTCTTCCTTCTGCTTGCGGCCGGTCACGTGCAACACGTCGCGCTCGGCAACGATGTCCACTTCGCTGCGGTCGAAGCCGGCCAGGGCCATGACGATGCGGTATTTGTCTTCGCTGACCAGTTCGATGTTGTAAGGGGGATAGCTGGGCTGGGCGTCAGCGCGCTGCGATTCGAGCAGGTTGGCCAGACGGTCAAAGCCGATAGCGGAACGATAGAGGGGTGTAAGGTCGAATGTACGCATGATAAATATCCTTGTAAAGTTAAGCGATAGGTTGACGGACCTCGTTGAGCATCCGTTGGGACCCATCTAAAGGCAGCCACCCAGCTTTTCAAGGCCTTGAAAAATACGATTTTTTGCCCAATGGGCCGAAAAAAATTTTGCGGGACGCCCCGGAAACTTTTCTTTTTACGTGTGCGGAAACGGCTATGACCAAGGACGCAACACGGTGTCGCGCTGATAATGTTATGCTCTCCACATGACTACCGATACCGACATCCAGTTAAGCGGCCCGTTCAAGGCCAGCGACAGCAGTGGCCGTTCCCACGACATCAAGGCCATCCGCATTTTTGACGAGGGTTACGGCATTATTGACGTATACGTGGACTTTGCTGCCGCCCTCGACGGCGGCCTGTTTCGCGATACGGTGCTGGTCAACCAGGTGATCGATCGCCTGCGGGCGCTGGGCTACGTGGGGCCGAATTTCACCCATAGCGATCCCGGCCTGCAGGAGCGCAAAACCATCGTACTGGAAGCACCTGAAGAGTTTTCGGCGTTTGCCAAGAGCAAGGGCTGGAAAAACCTGGCGGAAGAATTCGACGACGAATGAATCCGTAACATTCTTATGTGGGATGGCGCACAGAGCAGCGCGCGCCAGACGAGGAGACTGTCTGCATGAGCCATCTGATCCGCGCCCTCGGCACTGCGCTAGCCGAACCCCATTCCGCCCAGATTGATCCGGCGGCCCCTTCCGTGGCGCCTGAGGTGGGCCGACCGGACAGTGTTACTGCGCACAGCATCGAGGTGGCGCTGGTCGTCAATGCCCTGCTGGGCACGGAAGCGGCGTCGGACTACCTGGCGCGCCAGGCGGTGTCGGCCCGCACGGCGCAGCGGGTGCTGAGCGCCACCGGTCGCCACAGACGTAGCGACGACGCAACCCAACTGGGGCAGGCGCGGTAGTTTTTGGCTGCTGTGGACGTGGGCAAGCCTTTCGTAAGACTTGGTGCCCGCTCCATTTAGCGCCCCTCTGCTCAGCCGCCCCGCCACTGTCCTTGCGAAAGCGAGGACCCATGCTGAATCAAGCTCAGTATGGATCCTAGCGTTCGCAAGGACAGTGGCGGGGCGGCTGAGCAGAGGGGCGCTAAATGGAGCGGGCACCAAGTCTTACG
>JBJMVX010000168.1:0-15513 GCA_045810445.1 Massilia sp. | reverse complement strand
GGCTTGGCCAGGGACATAACCGCCCCACTCCAGCAGCGGCAACGCAACGCCCGCGGCCAGCGCCAGCGTCATTTGGACGCCCCAGTTCCACACGCCGAAATAGGCAGCCTCGCGCGCGCCGGCATGACCGGCCGCCCCGATGACACCAGCGAGGAGCGCAGGCGGCAGCGCCAGATCCGATCCCAGCGCCAGCCCGGAGAGCAGGCAGATGACGCCGAAACCGATGGCCGCGCCAGGTGCCAGGCCGAAGGAAAAGATGAAGACGGCGGCCGCGAGCAGCATGCCGCCGGCCCAGACACGCGCTTCGCCAAAGCGTCCGGCCAGCGTCACCCAGGCGGGAATGGACACCGCTGCGGCGCCGAAATACATGATCAGGAAGAGTCCCGACAATCTCGCCAGTTGCAGGTGGTCGGCGGCAAAGAACAGAAACAGGGTGGCGGGAATGGCTGACGCCACACCGTTTAACATCAGCACGGTGAACAGGGAACGAAAGCGCGGCTGGCGAAACGGCAGGGCCATGTCGCGCAGCGCTGCCACCGCCGGCGCGCTGCCAGAACCGGGCCGCGCGGCACGCGTGAGCAGCAGCGCGCCAGTGGCCAGGAGCGCCACCCCAAAAGCGAGCGACAGCGCTTCGTAGCCCACAGCGCCGGTCACGCCGGCCGCCAGTACGACACCGACCAGTCCACAGGCTTCGCGCACGCCGCTGACCCTCGCCCGTTCGCCAGGCGCTTGAGTCAGCGCGGCGCCCCAGCTCTGGTGTGCAATGGTGGCCATGCCAAAACCGACATACACCAGCATCAGCATGCCGAGGAACCAGGCCAGCGTCGCGGCGCCGCCCAGTACTGGCGGATGAAACAAGGCCACGAAGCCAGCCAGCAGGGGCGTGAGCGCCAGGCCAACGTAACGTGGATACGCGTTGCCTGTTCGAGCCATCCACCACCCGAGCAAAGGATCGATAAAGGCGGCCGCCACCCGCGCGGCCAGCAGCACGGCGCCGATGGAAGCGAGCGACAGGCCGGCACGCTGGGCATAAAACTGGGGCAGGTAGACGTAGATGGGCAAGGCCACCATCGCCAGCGGCAGCCCGAAGGCGCCGTAGCTTAGGAGCGATGGCATGGCCATGGCCTTCATCGCGGCGCGGCTTCCTTGAGCAGGGCCGTGCGCAAGCTGGCCGCTGACGTTTTCGGATCGAGCCAGATGGCAAAGAAGGCATTCGCAAATTCAGGGTCCGCGACCTTGGCCAGCGCTTTGCCATCGAGGTAGAACTGCACGCCGCCGCTGGCCAGCGATACGCCACTGATACGCGTGCCCTCGTTCACGTCGGGGAAAATCTCCTTCATGCGTGCCAGCCAGGCAGTGCGCTGGGCTGGAGTGCCTGCACCCAGCTTGGCCATTTCATCGGCGCTGGCGGCGGCTATTTTTGCGCCATCGAGTTTGCGCGCATAGCGCAGCTCCAGCACGAAGGGCGCGCCCGGCGCATACCCCTGTTCACCCACCCACAGCTCGGCCTCGTAGATGCGCAAGCCGAACCAGGTATAGACGCCTTTGCCGGCCAGGCGCGGCTGGTTCAGGTTCTGCTCGATATAGGCCGGTGCGGCCCAGGCGCCGCCGATTGCGCACAACAGGAGCAGCATGGCAGTCAGGCGCGCAAACATCTCAAGCCGCCTTGGTCAAGGTGAAGTGCATGACGTCGGTATTCTTTTCCCGGAACGCCGCTTCGCAGTAGCACAGGTAGAACTCCCAAGTGCGGATGAAACGCTCGTCGAAGCCCTGGGCACGCACTTCGTCCAGACGCGCGTGAAAGGCCTGGCGCCAGGCGACCAGGGTGTCGGCATAGTCGATGCCAAAGCGGTATTGCGCGGTGACGGTCAAGCCGTGCTCGAAGGCCATGCGTTCGAAGGCCGATGGCGATGGCAGCATCCCGCCCGGGAAAATGTATTGCTGGATGAAGTCAGTTCCCTTGCGATAGCGCTCAAACAGGTCGTCCGCAATCACGATGGTCTGGATGCAGGCGCGCCCGCCGACTTTCAGGTTGCGCGCGACGCACTCGAAATAGCTGGGCCAGTAGCTCTCGCCGACTGCTTCGAACATTTCAATGGAGGCGATGGCGTCGTACTGGCCATCGCAATCGCGGTAGTCGCACAGGCGCAGGTCGGCCTGGGTGGCCAGGCCAGCGCGCTCCAACCGTTCATGGGCATACGCCAGCTGCTCGCGCGAGAGCGTCAAGCCGGTTACGTGGACCCCGGCTTCGCGCGCGGCCAGTTCGGCAAATCCGCCCCAGCCGCAACCAATCTCCAGCACCTTGTCGCCCGCTTTCAGGGCCAGTTGCGCTACGATGCTGCGGTATTTTGCGGCCTGCGCCAGTTCCAGGTTGCCGTTGGCCGAGGCCGTGAACAAGGCGCTCGAGTAGGTCATCGATGGGTCCAGCCACAGCGCATAGAAGTCGTTCCCGATATCGTAGTGGGCGTGGATGTTCTTGCGACTGCCGGACTTGGAATTGCGGTTGAGCAGATGCTTGACCCGATAGAGAAGGCTACCCCACCAGCTGCCGTAGACCAGCTCCTCAATGGCTGCGCGATTGCGCGCCAGCAGGGCGATGAGGCCAGTGAGGTTATCGGTGCGCCAGGTGCCGGCGATATAGGCTTCCGCGAAGCCGATGTCGCCCGAGCGCAGCGCGGCACTAAACACGTCCCAGGTGGCCAGTTCTAGTGTTACCGCTTCGCCACCGGATCCGTAATGCTGCACGCTGCCGTCAGGCGTCTTGAGCGTGAGCGAGCCATGCTGCAATTTCGCGAGCAGGCGCAGGATGATCTGCGCCGACGTTGGAATGCTGCGCGAGACGCTGGCAGGGGTGGCCATCGGTGTCAGGGATGACAGGGAATCGGAGCTCATCGTGTTACCTTTTGTTGAGGGGGATGGGGTTTCGAGAAAAATGGAACGCGCCGCAGCCACAGGCGTAGCGCCTGCACGTGAATGCGCACGACGACGCCCAGCGTCATCAAGGGAAAGCCAAAAAAGGCGCGCGCGACGCTGGCGTCATCGATTGGACGAGCCACGCCGGAGACACTGGTTTGCAGCAGGACGCCACTGGCGTCGTCATAATCAATGCAGGCGAGCGTGTGCTCGCCACCACTGCGGGCAAAACGCGAAAAGCGAAAGCGGTAGCCGCCTTCGATTGCGCAAAACGGCGAGACGTGGAACACCTTGCGTGCAGTGAGCTCCTGGCCATTGCCTATCTCCCTGCCTTCATCGAGCAGGTAGAAATGGCGTTCGCCGAAGGTATTTCGCACGTCGCACAAGATGGCGCGCAAGCTGCCATCGCGCCGATGACAAAACCAGAACGAGACCGGGTTGAATACAAAGCCGCACACGCGCGGCATCGCCTGCAGCCAGATTTCGCCATCGGCGTCGAGGACTCCATGCTGTTTGAGCAGGCTCTCGATCCAGGTCAACAGGGGTTGCGCACCGTCGCCATGGTCACTGTCCACAAAGGACAGAAGGTTGAAGCGGTTACGCGAAAACAATCGCCCCCCAATTGGCCCATCACTGAGCGCGCGAAGTGGCAGGCGCAGATAGTAAGTGCCATAGGCGAAGGCGTTGCGCACCGGGCGCAAACGCGTGTGTCGCACCAGGCCGAAGCACAGTTGCGGTGTTGCCTGCTCAGGCGGCTGCATCGACCTGCCCGTCCATCAGGCGACCGATCGCGCTCGCCACCTGCAGGCCCGATTTGAGCCCGTCTTCGTGAAAGCCATAGCCAGTCCAGGCGCCGGCGAACCAGGTGTTCTGGGTGCCTTGGAATTGGATCAACTGCGACTGGGCCGCCACGGCAGCGGCATCGAACACAGGATGGGCGTAGTCGAAGCTGGCCAGCACGCTCTCTGGCGCCGGCTGGTCCAGCGGATTGAGCGAGACGATCACCGGTGTCGTGAACGGCAGCGGCTGCAGTTGATTGAGCAGGTAGTGCACGCACACCTGCGGCGTGGGGGCGGCATTGCTCTGGTAATTCCAGGCCGACCAGGCCTTGCGGCTTTGCGGCAGGCAGCTCGCATCCGTATGCAGCACGGCGCGATTGGCCTGGTAGCGCACCGCTTGCAGCACTGCGCGCTCCTCGCTGCGGGCGTCGCCCAGCATCGCAAGCGACTGGTCGCTGTGGCAGGCGAGGACCACATGGTCAAAGTGTTCGATGCCGTTGGCCGTCTCGACCCGGATCGCGCGCGCGCCGCCGCCATTGGCGCGTGTGACCGATGTGACGGGCGTGGCCAGGCGCTGCTGGGGAATGCCGGCCAGAAGCCGCTGCACGTAGTTGCGCGAGCCGCCCCGCACCGTGCGCCACTGGGGCCGGTCGCTCACCTGCAGCAAACCGTGGTTGTGGCAGAAGCGGATAAAGGTGGCAGCCGGGAAGGCCAGCATCTGGTCCGAGGGGCAGGACCAGATACAGGCCGCCATCGGCAGCAAGTACCAGGCCCGGAATTGAGCGCTGTAGCCTTCTGCATCGAGGAATTCACCGAGCGGCTGCTGCGGCAGCTTGCCGCTGCGCGCCATGGCGCTGGCCTGGCGGTTAAAGCGCAAGATGTCGCTCACCATGCGCAGAAAGCGCGGGCGCAGCAGGTTGCCACGCTGTGCGAATACCGTATCGAGGTTGGCGCCGGCCCATTCCAGCAGCGGCGCACCCGGCGCCGGTGACAGGGGCAGCTTGACGGAAAACGACATGTCGCTGGGAGCCGTTTCCACGCCCAGTTCGGCAAACAGCGCAATCAGGTGCGGGTAGGTGCGGTCGTTGAACACCAAAAACCCCGTGTCCACGCCATGTGTCACACCATCGAGGGTGACATCGACCGTGTTGCTGTGACCGCCAAAGTAGTTGCCTGCTTCGAACAAAGTCACATCGGCGCCGCGCTGGGCCAGCCGATATGCACAGGACAAGCCGGAAATCCCGGCACCAATTACCGCAACTTTCATGAAATCACCATTTTTCTACCGTTTGTCCTGGACAAAAGCTTTACAAGACGCATATTCCGGGAAATAATCACGTATGTCAACATATTGTCCATGACAAAACTGAACACACAGATATTTATACGGGGTAAGATGCAGATTGGATTCACCGTCCTGTCGGGGAGCGCTGCAGGCGGCTACTCGTACAACAGGTAGTGGCCAAAAAGATACTGACGATTACAATGATCAAGATGTCCTGAACAAAGACCGTAGCCATATGACCAACGCCACCTCTTCCACGCACTTGTGCAGCATCAGCGATGTGGAACGCGACACCGGCGTGCCCAAGGAAACCTTGCGCGTGTGGGAACGCCGCTATGATTTCCCCCAGCCCGAGCGCGACCGCCACGGTGAGCGCCTGTATCCGGCCGACCAGGTCATGCGCCTGCGGCTGGTCAAACGCTTGCTCGACTTGAGCTACCGACCGGGCAAAATCATGCATTTGTCGGCAACGGAGCTGACCGAACTGGTGGCCAAGGCCGGCGCCGAGATTCCCGCACCAAATAGCGACGACCCCGAACTGCGCCATTGCCTGGACCTGATCAAAGGCCACAAGATGGCAGAACTGCGCCAGCGCCTAGCCCAGGCCCAGTTGCACATGGGCCTGCAGCGCTTCGTGATTGACCTTGTGGCGCCCTTGAGCACCCTGGTGGGCGAGGCCTGGGCCAGGGGCGAACTGGCCGTATTTGAAGAACATCTGTTTGCCGAACTGCTGCAAAGCGTGATGCGCAACGCGATCTTCTCGGCCAGCCAGCAAATCGGCCACACTCCCGGCGCACCGCGCATCCTGCTCACCACCGTGCCCCAGGAGCGCCACGGCCTGGGCCTGCTGATGGCCGAGGCCTTGTTTGTGCTCGAAGGCGCGCACTGCGTCTCGCTGGGGGTGCAAACGCCGCTGGCCGAAATCGTCATTGCGGCAAAAACCCAACACGCGGACGTGGTGGCGCTGTCCTTTTCCAGCCTGATCACGCCACGGGCGGCCGTCGACAATGTCACCGAACTGCAGGCCCGCCTTGGCAGTGATACCCAGGTCTGGGCCGGTGGCAGTTGCGCCGTGCTGGCGCGCCGCCAGTTGGGCCCCGGCTGCGTGCTGGACCTGTATGACATCCCCGGCGCCATTGGCCGCTGGCGTGCCGGGCGCGCCGCCCAGGTCGCGTAGCGCACCCGGGGCGCAGGCGCAAGGCCCGCAACACCCCCCTCTGGTAAAATACGCGCCATCGTATTGATCGTGCCCGGCGCCGCCGGCGCATATGCATGCAGCGTCCTCCTACACCTATCCATGTTTAGTTTTTTTAAGAAAAAACCACCTGCTCCCGAGATCGCGCCTCCAGCGCCGCCAGCCGCACCACCTTTGGTCGTCCCGCCAGTGCTGGAGACGTCGGCCCCAGTGCCAGTGTCTCCAGCGCCTGTTTCCCCTGTTGAAGCGCCAGTGCAAGCGGCAGCGACTAGCCAGGACGCCGTGCCCACACCTGCGCCTGCACCTGCGCGCCGCTACGGCACCACGTCGACCTTTGTCGCGCCGACCGTCATCGTCCCGGTCGCGCCAGAGCCGGTCGTTCCTGCATCTGCGCCTGCACCTGCAGTCGTCGCGCCACCGAGCGAGATTGCACCGCTGATTCCCGAGACCGCCGAGCGGCCGGGAACCGAAGCGGAGAAAAAGCGTTCATGGATGGAGCGCCTGAAGGCTGGCCTGTCCAAGACCTCCAGCAATCTGTCGCTGCTTTTTGTCGGCGCGCGTATCGACGACGACCTGTATGACGAACTCGAAGCGGCGCTGTTGATGGCCGATGCCGGCATGGACGCGACCCAGTACCTGCTCGATGGCCTGCGCCGCAAGGTCAAGGAAGACAAGCTGCTCGACGCCGCTGCCGTCAAGGGTGCGCTGCGGGTGTTGATGACGGACTTGCTGCGTCCTTTGGAAAAACCGCTGGAACTTGGGCGCCACGAGCCGCTCGTGATGATGATCGCTGGCGTCAACGGCGCCGGCAAAACCACCACCATCGGCAAACTGGCCAAGCATATGCAGAAGTACCAGCAGTCGGTGCTGCTGGCCGCGGGCGACACCTTCCGCGCCGCCGCGCGCGAGCAGTTGATGGTCTGGGGTCAGCGCAACAACGTGACCGTGATTGCGCAGGAATCGGGCGATCCTGCCGCCGTGGCATTTGACGCGGTCCAATCGGGCAAGGCGCGCAAGATGGACGTGGTCATGGTCGACACGGCCGGCCGCCTGCCAACCCAGTTGCACCTGATGGAAGAACTGAAAAAGATCAAACGCGTGATTGGCAAGGGCATGGACGGCGCGCCCCATGAAGTCTTGCTGGTCATTGACGGCAACACCGGGCAAAATGCCCTGGCCCAGGTCAAGGCTTTTGATGACGCCCTCGCCCTCACCGGCCTGGTGATCACCAAGCTCGATGGCACGGCCAAGGGTGGCGTGCTGGCGGCCATTGCGCGCACGCGCCCGATTCCCGTGTACTTCATCGGGGTCGGCGAAAAGATTGAAGACCTGCAGCCGTTTAATGCATCGGAGTTTGTTGAAGCTCTGCTCGGATAAGGCCCCATGATCGAATTCAAATTTGTATCGAAACAGTATTCGCCCGACGCCATTGCGCTGCGCGAGATTTCCCTGACCATCGCCAAGGGCGAACTGGTCTACCTGGCCGGCCCCTCGGGCGCCGGCAAATCGACACTTTTGAAAATGATCGCCGCGATGGAACGCCCCACCTCCGGCAATGTGCTGGTCAACGGCCAGGACATCGGGGCTCTGAAAAACGCCAGCGTGCCTTACCTGCGGCGCAACCTGGGTCTGATCTTCCAGCAGCAAAAACTGCTGACCGACCGCTCCATCCTGGCCAACGTGATGCTGCCGCTGATGGTCACCGGCGGTGCCCGTGGTGCTGCAGAAGCGCGTGCGCGCGCAGCGCTGGACCGCGTGGGCCTGGAGTCACGCGCCCTGGCCCGCCCACTGGAGCTGTCCGGCGGCGAGCAGCAGCGCGTGGCCATTGCCCGCGCCATCGTCAACCGCCCGCAAATCATCCTCGCTGACGAACCGACCGCCAACCTGGATCGGGCCAGCGCCAACAAAGTGCTCGACGCCTTGCGCGCCTTCCACGCGGCCGGCGTCACCTGCCTCATTTCCACCCACGACGAACAGGTACTGGACCGCGCCGCACGCGTGATCCACCTCGATCGCGGTCAACTGGTGGGAGGCGCAGCATGAAGAACTGGTTGCGACAACATCGCTACGCCATGGGCGCGGCGTTTGGCCATTTGCTCAAGGCCCCGGGCAGCTTTCTGTTCAACGTGCTGGTCGTTGCCATCGCATTGACCCTGCCGTTTGCCGGATTGACCCTGCTGGAAAACGTGCGGCCCATGTCGCAGCAGCTTTCGGTAGATCCGGAAATCAGCCTGTTTGTCACGCCAGCGACCACGCGCGAGCAGGCGCAGGCCCTGGTGCCGGCCATGCAGGCCATCCTCAAGGACCACAAGGCGAAGATCGTATTCGTGCCGCGTGAGCAGGCCTTGGCCACCCTGAAAGCCAAGAGCGGCCTGTCCGACGTGCTTGACACGCTCGGCGAGAATCCCCTGCCCGACGGTTATGTGCTCAAGCTCGACAGCTTCAAGAATGCTGCCGATGCCGGTGTGGTCGATGCGATTGCCGGTGAGCTGCGCCTGCTGCCTGGCGTCGACACGGTGCAGGTGGACTCGGCCTGGGTCAAGCGCCTCGCCGCGCTGCTGCGCGTGCTGCGCCTGGTGCTGCTGCTGCTCGCGGCCACCCTGGGCATGGTGGTCATTGCCGTCGTGTTCAACACCATCCGCCTGCAAGTGCTGACCCAGCGTGATGAAATCGCCGTCAGCAAGCTGATAGGCGCGACCGACAATTTTATCCATCGCCCCTTCTATTACACGGGTGTGCTGCTGGGACTGTGCGCCGGCGGCGTGGCCTTGGGCGCGGTCGCGCTGGCCCTGCCACCGCTGAATGTGGCAATCGCCGAATTTGCACGCCTGTATGCGTCCGAATTCCAATTGGTGGCGCTGGACCCGATCACCATTGCCGCTCTGCTGGCCGCCAGCGCCGTGCTGGGCCTGGTGGGCGCCCTGCTGTCAGTGCAACGCCACCTGGCGCGCCTGCGCTGAAGCACTACCCGAGTGCGCGCATCATCGTGCGCGCGCTAACAGACTGACCCACCGGTCAGTTCTATGCTCTAGCCATCACCGCCTTTGCGCTTCCTCAAGGCGGCGATGGGATCTTGCACTAGAGTACAAGTGGCTGCAATTACTTTCAAAAAAGCAATTTTATACAGCTATCAGGGCCATTTATTCCGCCAATTGGCACTCTCCATCAGAGAGTGCTAATATAGGCCATTGCTCCGCGGGGTTATCGAAAAATCCGCCGCAGGCATGAGGAAGTCGCCGTAGCGCCCAAGGCTGGTTGTAGGGCGCGCCCCTATGCAGCACCGACCCAATACGAGGAAACACATGACTACGTTGTCCGCTCAATCCGCTCTGGTTCCTACCGCCAACCGTGGCCTGGGCCTCGGTTTTACTGGCAACCTTGGCAATATTGACGCCTACATTTCGGCAGTGAACCGTCTGCCCATGCTGACCCACGCAGAAGAAATGTCGCTGGCCAAGCGCCTGCAGGAAAGCAATGACCTGGCCGCCGCGCAAGAGCTGGTGCTGTCCCACCTGCGCCTGGTGGTCTCGATTGCGCGCGGCTACCTCGGCTACGGCCTGCCCCATGCTGATCTTATCCAGGAAGGCAATATCGGCCTGATGAAGGCGGTCAAGCGCTTCGACCCGAACCAGGGCGTGCGTCTGGTGTCGTACGCCATGCACTGGATCAAGGCCGAGATGCATGAGTACATCTTGAAGAACTGGCGTCTGGTCAAGGTCGCCACGACCAAGGCCCAGCGCAAGCTGTTCTTCAATCTGCGCAGCCACAAGACCGGCCTGGACGCGATGAGCCCAACCCAAATCGATGCCATGGCCAAGCTGCTGGACGTCAAGCGCGAAGAAGTCATCGAGATGGAAACGCGCCTGTCCGGCCGCGACATCGCCCTCGAAGCGCCGACCGACGACGAAGACGACAAGTTCTCGCCCATCGCCTACCTCTCGTCCGACCTGTCGGAGCCGACCAAGGTGCTCGAAGCCGAACAGGTCACCCGCCTGCAATCGGAAGGCCTGGAAAGCGCGCTGGCCAAACTCGATGCGCGTTCACGCCGCATCGTGGAAGCGCGCTGGCTGGCCAACGACGACGGCTCCGGTGCGACCTTGCACGCGCTGGCCGAAGAATTTGGCGTCTCTGCCGAACGCATTCGCCAGATCGAAGTGGCAGCACTGAAAAAAATGAAGGGCACGCTGGCCGCTTTCGTTTAAGCGGTCACACTCCCTGGAAGGCGCCTGCGGGCGCCTTTTTTCATGGCCGCGCCAAACTCGCATAGTCGCCCCTCCCCTGCGCACCAAACCTGAACAGTTTGCTATGATCAGTCCTTCACTGTTTCCGGGAGCATCACACCATGACCTACCTGATTCACGTACTTGCCGCCACCAGCCTGCTGGCCGGCTGCGCTTCTTCCCCTTCCGCCGCACCCGCTTCATCGCCCGTCAAGGAGTCGTCCATGAATGCCAGCGTCACCATCGCGCCGGAACAGACCGTGCCCGCCACGCCGACGTCCACCTTGCGTTATGACGGCGTCGAAGACAGCCGCTGCCCACCGAACGTGCAGTGCATACGCGCGGGTGAACTGGCCTACAAATTCACCCTCACCAGCAGTAACAATAAAGAGATGTTCGGCCTGACCGCGGCCAAGCCATCCTTCGCATCGGCTGCCGTCGCCGGCCTGCAGGTTGCCCTCGGCACCAATCCGGTTCCCAAGGTGCAGCCAGCCGACGCACCTGCCAAGGCGGCGCCATTGCCTGTGACCGTGACCATCACCCACAACTAGGGCTCTCCATGTCCACTACGCCGCCGCGCCATTCTGGCCTCGTCCTCGCCCTGCTGCTGGTCTATCCCATCGCGTTTGCCAAGACACCGGTCGCCACCGGCACCGGCGGCGCGGTAGCGACCATCAGCGAGCAGGCCTCGCAGTCCGCACTGAGCATCCTCAATCAAGGCGGCAATGCGGTTGACGCGGCGGTGGCAGCTGCCGCCACGCTGGGCGTGACCGATCCGTTTAGCTGCGGGATCGGTGGCGGTGGTTTCATGATGATTTACCTGGCCAAGGAAAAGCGCGTCATCACCATCGACCACCGCGAAACGGCGCCTGCCAGTTTCACGCCCACCGTATTCCAGGAAAACGGCAAGGAGATCGACGCTGACACGGCCATTGCCAGTGGCGCCTCGGTTGGCGTGCCTGGCACGGTGCGCGGTTGGCACGAAGCGCTCAACCGCTATGGCACGATGTCGTTCAAGCAGGTGCTGGCGCCCGCCATTGGCGTGGCCAACAAGGGCTTTCCCGTTGATGAAAACTTCTTTCATTTAGTGTCAGATAATGAAAGAAAATTTCATCTCTTTCGCAGCACCAGCGCCCTGTATCTGAAGAATGGCAAGGCCATGCCGGTCGGTACCCTGCTGAAGAATCCCGACCTGGCCAAGGCGTACGGCGCCATCGCGGCCCAGGGTCAGAACGCCTTCTACACGGGACCGATGGCGCGCGCCATGGTCGCCACCGTCAACGCACCGCCGGTCACCCCGAACATCAAGGTCAGGGCCGGCAGCATGAGCATGGCCGACCTGGCCAACTACGAAGCGCGCATCCGCCAGCCGGTGCGCAGTACCTATCGCGGCTACGAACTGTATGGCATGGGCCTGCCCAGCAGCGGTGGCGTGGCGATAGCCGAAGCACTCAATATCCTCGAAGGCTATGACCTCAAGTCCTTGAGCCGTCCGAACGCCGAGCACCTGTATCTGGAAGCGAGCCGGCTTGCTTTCGCCGACCGCAACGCCTACCTGGCCGACCCGGAATTTGTCGACGCGCCAGTGGCGGGCCTGATCAGCAAGGACTACGCCACCAAGCGGCGCGCCCAGATCAGCGCCGACCGCGCCGCTGGCAAAGTGGCCGCCGGCGACCCTTACCCGTTCCAGAACGATGTCAGCGTGACCCTGCGCCCGCAAGCGCCGCACATGCTGGGCGAGAGCCCGCACACCACTCACCTGACGGTGTCGGACAAGGAAGGCAATATCGTCGCCTATACCTTCACCATTGAAGCCTGGGGCGGCAGCGGCATGGTGGTGCCCGGCTACGGCTTCATTCTCAATAACGAGATGACCGACTTCGATTTCAGCGGTCCGCATCCGAACGTGCCCGAAGCGGGCAAGCGGCCACGCAGCTCCATGTCGCCAACCATTGTGCTCAAGGATGGCAAGCCTGCCTTCACCATCGGCAGTCCTGGCGGTGGCACCATCATCACGACGGTGCTGCAATCGATCGTCAACTACATCGACCTTGGCATGCCGATGGACCGCGCACTGAACGCGCCGCGCCTTAGCCAGCGCAATGCGGCAGACACCGATGTTGAGCGCGGTGTCGTTGGCAGCGCCCAGGCGGCGGCGCTGGAAAAGCTGGGCCACAAATGGTATTCACCGGCCGACAGCGCCACAGCCAGTGCCAAAGGCTATAACCCGGACGGCACCATCGGTGCGGCCAATGCCATCGTTTTCAACCCGGATGGCACAGTGACCGCCGTGAGCGAAGGCGCGCGCAGCGGCATTGGCAGCGCGCTGGTGCAAAAGCGGGCGCACTGAGGCGAGCGTCGTTCAGCGTTTTCTGCAACTGGCAGTCAAAAAAAACGGCGACCCGCAGGTCGCCGTTTTTGCACCAACAATCGCGCTTACAGATGCGGCGTAATCTTCGGCATGAGCTCCTCGAAGGTACGCCCGCTGCCGTTTTCACCGATCGCATGCATCTTCCATTCGCCGCCATGGCGATACAGCTTGGCCATCACCTGCGCCGTATGCGCACCTTGCACCGACAGGTCATACTTGGCCACTTCCTGCTGGTTGCTATTGTTGACGATGCGGCAGTAGGCATTCTCGACCTGCGAAAAATTCTGGCCCGTGAAGCTGTTCACCGTGAACACCAGCGACTTCACATTGGCCGGCACGCGTGAGAGGTCCACAATGATCTGCTCATCGTCGCCATCACCCGCGCCCGTGCGGTTGTCGCCCGTGTGCACGATGCTGCCATCCTTGCTTTTGAGCTGGCGGAACCACACGTAGTCAAGCGCCTGGTTGTTCTCGTCAAACATGATGCAGGAAGCGTCCAGGTCCACCGATTCAGTCTTGGCCCCAAAGCCGAACAGACCGCCCTTCTTGATCGCGTCCCAGCCCAGGCCCATCGTCACTTTCGACAATGCGCCACCGGCCTCTTTGTCCAGCGATATCTTCTGGCCCTTTTGCAAACTGACTGACATGGTCAAACTCCTTGATTAACGGTGCGAGGCAGCCTGGGCTACCCACGCACGGAATGATTCGCGGTTGCGCGAACACACATACACTTTGCCGTTGCCCGAAAACTTGAGCACCAGGCCTTCGCCGCTGGTCTGGCTGTTGATCAGATTACCCAAAAAGCCGCTGCTCTGGCCCGTGGTGATCGAAATTTCGTAGCGCAGGGTGCTGTCCCAGGCCACCACGTGCGAGTTATCGATCGTCACATCCTTGCCCTGCTCAACCACCAGTTCGGACATCGAGCCGAAGCCCGATACCACCACCTGGCCGCTGCCTGTCGCTTCCATCACAAAGAAGCCGCCGCTATTGGCAAACAAAGCATTACCGATGCTCTGGGTGCGCACGCGCAAATCCACCTTGTCGCTGGCGGCCACAAAGGCGCCGTCACTGAGCATGTAGTTGCGCGGGCCCACATCGATCACCTGCATGGCACCGGGCAGCGTGGGCGAGAGCAGGCAATCGCCGTCGCCACGCACCGCTTCGATGTGCTGCTGGAAGAAGGACTCGCCGTTGGCAAAGGTGCGCATCAGCGCGCTGCCCAGGCCACCTTTCATCTTGCCCTTGAGGTCAAGGGCCGACTCCATCATCACCATCGCGCCGGATTCGCAGTAGATGGTTTCGCCGCGGCGCATGGCCACGTGCAGGAAGGGGTCGACATCTCCGGTCACTGAAAAAACTGGCATTTGCACTTCCTTTCAATGTTGTACCTTGCAGGCGGCCCGCCCGGGCCGCCCTGCGCCATTTATACGTTCACGCCGTAGCTCTTGGCCAGAGGACCCAGGCCGCCCTTGAAGCCCTGGCCCACGGCCTTGAACTTCCAGTCGCTGCCGGCACGATAGACTTCACCAAAGACCATGGCCGCTTCCGTCGAGCTGTCTTCGGACAGGTCGTAGCGAGCGATTTCGCCATTGCCTGCGGCATTGACGCAGCGGACAAACGCTTTCGACACCATGCCGAAGTTCTGCTTGCGCGCTTCAGCGTCGTGAATCGTCACGGCCAAGATCACTTTCTCGATATCAGCCGGCACCCGGGTCAGGTCGATGGTGACGGTTTCGTCGTCGCCGTCGCCAGCACCGGTGGTGTTGTCACCCGAGTGAACGACCGAGCCGTCGGTCGACTTCAGGTTGTTGTAGAAGACGAAGTCGGCGTCCGAGCGCACCTTGCCGGCGGCGTTGACCAGAAATACTGCGCCATCGAGGTCGAAGCCGGCGCCGTCGGTGGCGCGGGTGTCCCAACCCAGACCGACCACCATTTTTGCCAGGCCAGGTGCTTCTTTGCTCAGGTTGACGTTGCCGCCTTTTTGCAGACTGATTGCCATGATGTGTTTCTCCTTAAGTAAATCAATAATCAAATGGTTTGAACACCAACTCTTGCCAAGCGCAGCGAACTGGGTGTCCGTCCGTTCGCCGCGCATTCTTTACATTTTTGCTTAGGCCGCGAGGGCCGCTTCTTTCCTCTTGTGGCGCACCGACGACCACAGCGACGCTGCGATGAAGGCCACACCAACCAGACCGGTGAAGATCTCCGAAATATGCATCGTCATACTTGCCAGCATGATCAAGGCCAGGATGCCGATGGCGTAGTGCGCGCCGTGTTCCAGGTACACAAATTCATCGAGCGTGCCCTTCTTGACCAGGTAGACCGTCAGCGAACGGACGAACATCGCGCCAATGGCCAGGCCCAGCATGATGATCACCACGTCGTTGGTGATGGCAAACGCGCCAATCACGCCGTCGAAGGAGAACGATGCGTCCAGCACTTCCAGGTACAGGAAGGCGCCGATACCGCCACGCTTGACCATCTCGCCCACATTGCTGCCGCCTTCTTCTTCCTTCTCCAGCAGGCTGCTGATCATGTCGACACCGACGTAAATCATGATGCCCCACAGGCCGGCGATCAACACGACCATCTTCTGCGCTGCCGGAATCATGGTCAGGCTGCCCATCAAGGCACCCAGTGCGACCAGGACCGAGATCGAGGACACCTTGCCCAGTGCGCCCAGCTTCTGTTCGACATGACCCAGCCAATGCAATTCCTTATCGTATTAGAGTAGTTTTTTGATTTAGTGT
>JBJMVX010000167.1:0-17721 GCA_045810445.1 Massilia sp. | reverse complement strand
CTGGCGCGCCGATGACGGCCTGGCGCTATCGTCGCGCAATATGTACTTGAGTGAGAGCGAGCGGGCCGAAGCGCCGGCCCTGTATCAAGCGCTCAATACGGTGGCTGATGAGGTGCGCGGCGGTCACCTCGATATTTTCCAGCTCGAGCACAAAGCCATGGAAAGCCTGGCGCAGCGTGGGTGGAAGCCGGACTATATTTCCATTCGCAAGCGCAATGATCTGCAGCCGCCGTCAGCTGGCGACCTGGCGCAAGGGGCAGAGTTGGTGGTGCTTGCTGCCGCCAAGCTGGGCACGACGCGCTTGATCGACAATCTCGAGATCTGATCGCCTGTCATAGCCACACCACCATACTGCCCTTGCGAAAGCGAGGGCCCATACCGCGCCAGCTAAAACGGTTGCGACAAAAATAGCTAGGGTGCTATGGGCCCTCGCTTTCGCAAGGGCAGTATACGGGGGAGTAAGCGGTAGCAGTGGCAGCCGCTATTGAGCTGCAATACGCAGCGAACACGAACCCTAGGCAATCCGCCGCACCGACTCCCGCACCACCAAACTGAGCGACGGAATCTCCACCGGCCCACCCGGCCTCCCCAGCATCGGCAACAACATATTCGCGATGCAGGTTCCGACCTCATAGAGCGGCTGACGCACGGTGGTCAGTGGCGGCGTGGTGTACATCGAACTGTGCAAATCATCAAAGCCGATGATGGAAATATCGTCTGGCACCCGAATACTGCGCCGGTACAGCGCCAGCCGCGCCCCATAGGCCGTCAAATCATTACTGGCGAAAATGGCCGTGAAGCGCTGCTTCGACGCCAATAAGTTGTCCACCGCCAGCAGTCCGCCCGACTCCTGAAAGTCCCCTTCCACCACCAGCGCCTCGTCGGCATCGAGCTTGTGGCGCTTCAAGGTATCGCGATAGCCAGCCAGGCGCGCGCGCGCGTCTTCCTGGTCATCCGGCCCGCTGATGAAGGCAATCCGCCGATGTCCCTGCTCGATCAACAGATCCATCGCGGCGCAGGCGGCCGCATAATTGTCAAGGCAAAACCCCTGGGCCCGCGGCCCGTCGAGCTGGCGACCGAAGGCCACAATCGGCACCCGCGTGGAAAAATTGAGGATCTGCGCGTCCGTCATATTCCCGGTCAGAATCACCACCCCATCGACCCGGCGCCCGATCAGCAGCTCGACCCGCTCGGCCTCTTCGTCCGCATGCCAGTGACCACTCATGATCAACATCGCATAGCCGGCTTCCTTGAGCACGTCCTCAATGCCGGTCATGGTCTTGTTGAAGTAGCCGCTCTCAATCGACTGGGTCAACACGCCAATGGTGCGGGTGCTCCCCATCTTCAGGCTTTGCGCCAGACGGTTCGGCTTGTAATTGAGTTCCTCGATGATGCGCTCAATGGTCTTGCGCTTGTCATCGGCCACCTTGGCGGTGCCGTTCAGGAAGCGCGAGACCGTGGCCGGCGACACACCGGCGGCGTCGGCAACTTCCTGCAAGGTCGTGGTGCTGCTCTCGTTCTTCATCGTCTTCGGGCGCGTTTCAATGGCAAGCACTATATCACCGCCCTGCCGCGCGGGCGCATAAATGCGTGACCAGGGCACGATGCGACGGCAGGTCCGCCAGCGCGCGTTCGGACAACCTGGCAATGATCTCGAACTCGCTGACCGCATCAGCCTCCCGGCCCGGATCCGTGGCGCTGGCATGCAAGGCCGTCTGGAACTCCATCCCGTACAGCACATACTGCCAGCTCGATGGTGGATACATTTCGAGGTCGGTCACAAAATCAAGACGGTGCGGCGGCCGTCCACGCCACATGGCCAGCTTGGCCTGCAGCGACGGCGGGATCGAGGCAGCATCGGCGTTATCGGTCCAGAACGAGCTGTCCGTGCGCTGGCTCAGGCAGTAATGCAGCTTGATGAAGTCGACCACGCGCGCATAACGCTCGCGCATCAATTCATTGAAGGTGGCGGCCACCGGTGCGCAATCTCCATTGAATGGGAACAGAAATCCGATCAGGTAGGCCGCGCTTTCAATCAGACCGATGCCGGAGGCCTCCAGCGGCTCCAGAAAACCGCCTGACAGGCCCACAGCCACACAGTTTTTCACCCACTGCACATCGCGATAACCCACCTTGAGCTTGAGCGCGCGCGCCTCCAGCCCTTCGCTGGCAGGGCCAATGTACTGGCGCAGCACCTGCTCGGCGCGTTCATCGCTGGTATGCCGGCTTGAATACACATGACCCACACCACGGCGCTGCTGCAGGCCGATATCCCAGATCCATCCGGCTTCCTGGGCGCTCGAGATGGTGTAGGAGGGAATAGGCGCATCCGGCGTCGCATACGGCACCTGGATCGCCAGTGCGCGATCGGCAAACAGAAATTGATCGAGCGCGCGCAAGGGCGAGCCCAGTGCCTCGCCTATCAGGGTCGCACGAAAGCCTGTGCAATCGATGTACAAATCCCCCGTTAGCGCGCCCTGCTCGCGCGTGTGCACGCTGGCGATAGCACCGTCCCCATCCAAGGTCACCCGCTCCACATTGCCAAGCACATGGCGCACGCCCAAGCTGCGGCCATGCTCGGCCAGCAGCCGCGCAAAACAGCCGGCGTCGAAATGGTAAGCGTAGTTCATCGGCCCCAGAAAATCGCCATCGCCAAAACGCTTGGGGCCACGCGCGGCGTCTGCCACGCGCTGCTGCATCGTCACCGCCTGCGCAAACGGTACGTCCTTGCCGGCCAGGCCACGCAACCAGTACGGCAGCAATTCGAAGCCGCCCTGACGCTGGCTCGGGTGGCTGAAGGGATGGAAATAGGAGCGCTGTCCCGGCACATTGCCGGGCCGGACCCAGTCATCAAAGCGAATGCCCTGCTTGAACGTGGCCTGACATTCGCGCACAAAGCGCGCTTCATCGAGACCGATGGCCGAGAGCGTCCCGCGAATCGACGGGAAGGTGCCCTCGCCCACGCCAATGATGCCAATGTCGGGCGACTCGACCAGCGTGACGCGCACACCGGCGCCGTCGCGGGCGCCCAGGGTGCGTGCCAAAAAACAGGCGGTCAACCAACCTGCCGTCCCGCCGCCGACGATCAGGATGTCTTGAAAACTTTTCATAAAATCGCCCCGCTGTTGCAAATAATGGTTGATTGCACATCAAACCAAAAAAGTGTTTGACTTTCGCTTCCAATGAAATATACCATGAAATCGTTTTCACAAAACGTGAAATCGGTTTCACAAATAATTACTATAAAGCACCAACTCACATCATCCTTTTTGGAGACAGCATGAAAACTTTTGCACCATCGCGGGGCTTCGCACGTCCGCGCGCCGCCATTCAACTGGCAATCCTCACCCTCCTGGCCAGCCTGAACAGCAGCGCGCAGGCGCAGACCGCGCCGGTTGCCCGCGACAAAACCGCAGGCGCCGCCGATTCGGAATTCATCCCGGAAGTGGTGGTCACCGCGACCAAGCGCGCCACGAGCTTGCAGCGCACGCCAATCGCCATCACCTCGCTCAATGCGGCCACGCTGGCCGACAACCACGTGCAGACCATGCTGGACGTGACCGCTCTGGTACCAGGCTTCGAAGCCACCGCCCAGGGTGACCACGGCGTGACCACCATGACCTTGCGCGGCATCGGCAACGACAGCGCCAAGGCCGAATACGCCGATCCGGAAGTCGCTTCCTTCATCGACAACGTCTATTCGCCACGTCCGGAAGGCGCCACTGCCCTCATGTTCGACATCGAAGCGATCGAGGTTCTGCGCGGCCCGCAAGGCACCCTGTGGGGCCGCAACTCCACCGTCGGCGCGGTCAACATCCAGACCGTCAAGCCCGAACTCAATAGCCATTCAGGCTCGGTCGAAGGTGGTATCGGCGACTACAACCGCTATGGCGCACGCGCCGCCTTCAACATCCCCTTGGGTCAGACCGCGGCCCTGCGCATCGGTGTGGTCCACGAACAGCACGATGGCTACGTCGACTACCAGAAATTCCATGGCGTGCCGCTGGCCGACCAGCAGGCCGCCTACGCGGCTGCCGGCGGCAATCCAGCCAACTTCCGTCCGATCAACGGCAACCTCTTCGTCCAGGGGAACCAGAAATACAATGCCCAGAACCAGACGGCCTTCCGCGCCAGCCTGCTGTGGCAGATCGCACCGGACCTGAAGTGGAATGTCAGCTACGAGAAATTCGACGACCGCGGCACCCCGAGCGCCAATCTGATGCAACAACCACGGGCCGGCGAATCGTTCTGGTCCATGCTCTCGGACAGTGCCCCTTGGGTCAATCGCGACAGCCACAACATCCGCAGCCGCCTCGAATACCATATTGGCGACGCGATGGCGCTGACCTACATCGCCGGCTTCTCCAAGTACCGCGGCAGCATGCGCTTTGACCAGGACGGCGGCTCGCGCGTCCCGACCAGCATTCTCTCAGGCGCCACCTGGCAGGAACACACCACCACCGATTCGCACTACCGCAACAGCAGCCATGAAGTCGAACTGCAATCGCTCGGTAACCACGAAGTCGACTGGCAGTTGGGCGCCTACTATGCGGCGGAAAAAAATGACATCCGCTTCGACATCCCGATTTTCAACGGCACCCAGGAAGGCACCGTGGGCTGGCAGGGCTCCTTCATCCAGCCCAAGGAAACCGTGGCCTCGAAAGCAGTCTTTGGCCAAGCGACCTGGAACGTCTCCAACGATCTGCACCTGACCGGCGGCGTACGCTACACCAAGGATCGCCGTGAAAACATCGGCGGCGCCTCCTACACCTGGAACTACGACGCGACCGTGCCGCAAGTGCCCCTCAATCCATCGATGGACCCACGCGTCCCAGGCCAGGGCTTCACCCGCGGCGTGCCGGGCAACGATGGTGTCTTCAATGGCAGCAAGGTCACCGGTCTGCTGCGCGCCAACTACGACATCGACAAGTCCAATATGGTCTACGCCAGCGTGGCAACTGGCTACAAGTCGGGCGGCGTCCAGGATCGCGGCTTGCCGTATGCGCCAGAGTCGCTGACCAACTATGAATTCGGCTCCAAGAGCACCTTCCTGGGCGGTTCGCTCAAGATCAACAACGCGCTGTTCTACTCCAAGTTCACCGACTTCCAGTTCAACTCCCCGGTCAACTTCTCGGATGGCACCCGCGGCCTGTCGATCACCAATGCCGAAGGCGCAAAAGTCTACGGCTTCGAATCGGAAATCTCGGCGCGCCTGACGCCGGTGGACCGCCTCTCGCTCACGCTGGCCTTCACCCACGCCAAACTGGGCACCCTGCTGGCCGGCTCGAACGACTATGCGCTGCCGCCCTGCACGGCCAACACCGCAATCGCTTCCTGCCTGGACGTGACGGGCCACACCATGCCGCACGCGCCCAAGTTCTCGACCACGCTGCAGTACCAGCACACCTTCCACGTGAACGATGGCGCCACGCTGGTGCCACGCATCACGGCCCACTATGAAACAGCGACCGAACTGTCGGTGTTCAACCTGGGACCGGAAGACCAGCAGAAGGCCTATTCGACGGCCGACCTGGGTCTGCGCTACCAGGCCGGCAAAGGCTGGTGGGTTGATGGCTTCGTACGCAATGCAACGGACGCCAAGGTCAAGACCAGCGCCTTCAACGGCTTCGGTCCGTGGCTCTCGCAATACAAGGCCCCACGCACCATCGGCATCAACACGGGCGTCGACTTCTAAGTCTTCCACCCGTCCGACCAGGGGAGGCGTAACTGGCCTCCCCTGCTTTTATCCCCGCACTATCGAGACCGAAGTCACATGAACCACTCCAAGCACTTTCCCGCGGACTTTACGTGGGGCGTCGCCACCAGCGCCTTCCAGATTGAAGGCGCTGCCGCGACCGACGGCAAAGGCCCTTCGATCTGGGACACCTTCTGCAGCCAGCCTGGGACCATCAAGGATCACAGCGATGGCACAATCGCCTGCGACCACTACCACCGGTACCAGGAGGACGTGGACCTGATTGCCTCGCTCGGTGTGCGCGCCTACCGTTTTTCCATGGCCTGGTCACGTGTGCAGCCCGATGGCAAAGGCGCCTGGAACGAAGCCGGCTTCGCCTTTTACGACCGCCTGCTGGCCGCACTTGCCGCTCACCATATTGAAGCCCACGTGACGCTGTATCACTGGGACCTGCCGCAAGGCCTGCAGGATGACGGCGGCTGGATGAACCGCGCCACCTGCACCCACTTTGCCAACTATGCGCGTGAAGTGGCACGCCGCTTTGGCAACCGCATCGCCGCCATTGCCACCCACAATGAACCCTGGTGCACCGCCAATCTGGGCTACGGCAACGCGCAATTTGCGCCTGGCGTGGCCGATGCCGGCCAGGCGATCCAGGTATCCCACCATTTGCTGCTCTCGCACGGCCTGGCCATGACGGCCATGCGCGAGGTAGGCAGTAGCGCCAAACTGGGCATCGTCCTCAATCAATGGACGGCCGATCCAGCCACCGACTCGGCAGCGGACCGCGCGATGGCCGAATTGGAGTACGCGCGTTCGGTGCAATGGTTCATGGACCCGATCTTCAAAGGTCACTACCCGGCGCTGGCCCTGCGCGCGCATGGCGCTTTGGCGCCACAGGTGCACGAAGGCGACTTCGCCGTCATCCATCAGCCTATCGATTTCCTCGGCTGTAATTACTACTTCCGGTCCTGGTGCAGCGCCGCCAACCCGCCCTTGCCTGCGCCTGGCAAGGACGGTTTTACCGACATGGGTTGGGAAATCCATCCGCAGGGCCTGACCGAATTGCTGCTCAAGCTCAAAGCCGAATACGCGCTGCCACCGGTGTACATCACCGAAAACGGCATGGCCAACCCGGACCAGGTCGTCGGCACCGAAGTGCCCGACGCCGCCCGTATCGCCTTCGTGCGCAGCCACCTGTCAGCGCTGAACATGGCCATGCGTGAAGGCGTCGATGTACGCGGCTATTTTCTCTGGAGCCTGCTCGACAACTTCGAGTGGAACTCGGGCTACGCCAAACGCTTTGGCATCGTCCACGTCGACTACGCGACCCAGCAGCGCACCCTCAAGGACAGCGCCATCTGGTACCGCGACTTCATTGCAGCGCAGCCTTAAGGACCCACCATCATGCCCGGCTCCTATCCTGACGGACCACGCCTGCTGGCCGACATTGGCGGCACCAACGCCCGCTTTGCGCTCGAACATGCACCGGGTGCCATCGGCGCCATGCAAACGCTGGCCTGCGCCGACTATCCGCGCTTCGAAGACGCGCTGCGCGCTTACCTCGATGGCGTCGGCGCTGGCGTCATTGTGCGCCACGCCGTCATCGCCATTGCCAATCCGGTCGCCGGCGACGCTATCCGCATGACCAACCACGAATGGGCCTTCTCGATTGCCGCAGCGCGGCGCGAACTGGGCCTGTCCACCCTCCTCGTGGTCAACGACTTTAGCGCGCTGGCGATGGCGCTGCCGGTCCTGCATACGGGCGACCTGCTGCAGGTGGGCGGTGGCCTTGCAAGGCGCGGCGGCGCGCTCGGACTGGTGGGCGCCGGTACCGGACTGGGTGTCTCGGGTCTGGTGCCGGTCGGCGGCGACTGGGTCGCGCTTGAAAGCGAAGGCGGCCACGTAGCCTTCTCGCCATCGGATGCACGCGAAGTGAGCGTGCTGCAGTACTGCTGGCAGCGTTACGACCATGTCTCGGCCGAGCGCATTGTCTCGGGCCCCGGCATTGCCTTGATACGCGAGGCGCTGGCCGCCAGCCGCGGCTTAGCGGCCGACCTGAGCTTGTCGACCGCGGCCATCGTCGAACGGGCGCTGGCCGGTGGCGACGCCCTGTGCCGCGAAACGCTGGACTGCTTTTCCGGTATGCTGGGCACCGTCGCGGCCAACCTGGCCGTCACGCTGGGCGCGACTGGCGGCGTGTACATCGGCGGTGGCGTGGTGCCACGCTTTGGCGACTATTTTTGCAGCTCCCCGTTTCGGGCCAGATTCGAAAAAAAGGGGCGCTTTAGCGCCTTCACCGCACAGATTCCCACCATGCTCATTACCGCTCCCTACCCTGGCCTGACTGGCGCCGCCACCGTGCTGGCGCGCCACCTGGACACGCCACCCGCCCGCCCCAACTCATCGCGGGTCGCGACAGGCGCTGCCAAGGAGAGCGATCATGCACGCCTCTAAAGCGCGTTCGCCACTGCTGTGGGTGCCGACCGGCTACTTCACCATGGCCCTGGCCTACGTGATGCTTACCAATGTGACCTCCATCATGTTCAAGAATCTCGGCATGAGCAACGGCCAGGCCTCGCAATACGCCAGCATCCTGATCCTCGCCTACACCATCAAGCCCCTGTTCGCGCCCTTCATTGAAATGTACCGCACCAAGAAGTTCTTCGTGCTGTGCGCCCAGTTGCTCGTCGGCCTGGGCTTCATCGGCGTTGGGCTGGCCATGGCGCTGCCCAACTACATGGCCTACCTGATGGTTGCCTTCTTCGCGCTCTCGTTCATCGGCGCCACCCAGGACATAGCCAGCGATGGGGTGTACGTCACCTCGCTCGACACGCGCGCGCAATCGCTCTATTGCGGCATCCAGAGCCTGTCCTGGAATATCGGCCCCATCGTCGCTGCCGGCGGCATGGTGTACCTGAGCGGACGCCTGCATGCAGAGTACTTCCACCACGATGCCAAGGTTTTCGGGCCAGAGTGGATAGACGCATGGCGTATTGTCTTCTTCCTGGTCGGTGGTTTGACGCTCTTGATGGCGGCCTGGCATGCGCGCTTCATGCCCGATGGCGCGCGCGCCGACAATACACCGTCCACCGTTGGTGACGCGACCCGCATTCTGCTGGATGCCTTTGTCACCCTGTTCCAAAAGCGCGGCATCTGGCGCATGATCGCCTTTGCCTTCCTGTTTCGCCTGAGCATAGGCTTCCTGGAAAAAATCGGGCCCTTCTTCATGGTCGATCCCGCAGCGAAAGGCGGGCTGGGGCTGTCGAATGAAAAGCTGGGCCTGATCTACGGCACCTACGGCCTGGCGGCCGTGCTGCTCGGGTCCCTGCTCGGTGGCTGGTATGTGGCCAGGCGCGGCCTGGAGCGCACGCTGTTCGTGCTGTGCTGCGCGGTCAATATCCCCAACGTGACGTTTCTTTTGATGAGCATCTACCTGCCCAGCAACGAGCTGGTGATTTGCTTAGGCGTGGTCGTTGAAAAGTTCTTCTTTGGCTTTGGGGCGGTGGGCTTCATGATCTACCTGATGCAGCAGCTCGCGCCTGGCAAATACACGACCACCCACTATGCCTTCGGTACCGGCATCATGGGCCTGTGCGGATTGGCTACGGGGGTGGTCAGTGGCTACCTGCAGGAAGCGCTTGGCTACGTCAGCTACTTCGTCTTCGTGATGGTGGCGACCATCCCATCATTCCTCGCCACCTGGTACGCGCCCTTTCACCAGCCCACCACAGCGCCTGCGGCGTCCTAGCGCAGCCAGCACCGGCACTGTCCTTGCGAAAGCGAGGACCCATACTGAGCTAGCCGAGCATGGGTCCTCGCTTTCGCAAGGACAGTGATTGCAGCAACTGCGCGCACTGCAGTTAGGTCGCGACGTTCTGGGCCCAGGCCAGCGCTTGCAGGTGGGCCTTGTTGACGGCAGCCGGGTCGATGTTGACCGTTGCGGCCAGCGACGCCACCAGATTCGAATCGAGCTCGCACGCTTCGGCCAGCGCCAGGTAAGGACCATACGGCCCGCCGCGCGTGAGCAAGGCGCTCACCACGTCGTCCGGCAGCTGGATCGTGTCCAGCACTTCCTGCATCGGCAAACCCAGAAGACGATCGAGCAGCGAGAACATACCGGCCACGAACAGGTTTTCCCCTTCGCTGCGCGGCAAGCCCTTGATGCCCAAAAGCTCGGTCAAGCGACCGCGAATCACAGCCGTCTCCATCAACACCGGCGAGTAACCACTGGTGCTGGCCGTGGCCAACAGCAGCGTGAGCCAGCGATACATGGGCGAGTAACCCATCATCGTGATGGCTTGGCGCAGCGATTGAATTTCACGCGTGGCGCCAAAACCGGCCGAGTTAATGAAGCGCAGCATCTTGTACGAGAGCGCAGGATCGCGCTTGAGCACGCTTTCGATCTTTGGAATGTCTTCGTTCTTTTGCACCATCTGCATCAATTGCAGGATGATGGTCTGGGCCGGGTTCATGCCCTTGACCGGTGCGTTGCCCGGACGCGGGGTCAGGTGCAGCTTGCCCACAAAGGCGTCCAGCCCCAAGGCGGCGCAGGTGTCAAAGTCTTCCCAGGTTGCTACCGGACGGCCCACCATGCGCACCGAGGATTGCTTGGCCGCGGCGTAAGTACGCGCCTGGGCTGCCACGTCGGCGCCCGAAAAACGCACTTCAATGTAGGAGGCGCTCATGGCCAGGTTGCTGCCCAGGTGGGCCAGGTCGCCGTCGCGCACCGAGATGCCAACGCCGCCCGCCCGCAAGCCCTGCACGGCCGAGAGGGTATCGGGATCGGCCAGGTCGCGCGCCTGCATGGTCAAGACCGTGCGTTCCGGCGGCATGGCAAACAGGGCGTCGGTCGAGAGCATGTTCGGCACTGCGTCCAGGAACAGGATCTTGTCCTTGAGCAGCCAGCCGTGCTCGTCATCGTTGACGTTTTCAGCCACGAAGCCGATCAGCGCTTCGAGGTCCTCATCCGTGGTGGGCTGGTCTTCCTGCTGGTGCCACGACAGTTCGTAGCCGATCACGCGCTGTTTGGGATCGAGCAAGGGTTCGCGTACGATGAAATTTGTTTCGTGCATTGTATAAAATCGCTAAGAAAGGACGCTGGCGCACCAAGCGCGCCGCAAGCAGGAAATTAGAAGCCCAGGCTGTCGAGCAAGTCGTCCACCTGACCCTGGTTGGAGACCACTTCGGTATTGCCTGTGGGGTTAATCTGTGGGCCGTTCAGGAGGCCATTGTCGTATTCACGTTTCACTTCGGCCGGTGCAAAATCGACCAGCATCTGCACCAGTTGCTGCTCCAGGTCCTGGGCGATGGTGGTGACCTTGGTGATCACCTGCCCCGTCAAGTCCTGGAAGTCCTGGGCCATCATGATGTCCATCAGGTGCGCCTTGGTCTGCACAGCGCCCGCGCGCGACTGCCGTAGTGAGGCCACAGTCTGCTGGGCCAGCGCACGCCAGGCGGCGCCATCGGCGTCGGGGGCGTCCAGCATGGCTTGCCATGAAGCTTCCAGGGTGACCGTATCGGCTTCGATGCGGTCTTGCAGGGGACCTGCGGCGTCAGTTGCATTCAATACTTTTTGCGCTGCCTGTTCCGACAGTCGGGCCACGTAGTCAAGCCGGTCGCGCGCATCGGGGATGTCGCTGGCCGCTTTTTCGATGAGCTTGTCCAGGCCCAGGCCGCGCAAGCTTTCGTGCAGCGCGCGCGTCATGTGCCCGATACGGCTCAGGAATTCGTCGTGGTTCTCCGAGGTCGCGCCATCCGCCAGGACGGCGCTACCCGAGTTGTGCTCGCCCATTTCAGGCCCCGACTTTTTCGAGTTTCTCGAAAATCTTGTTCAACTTTTCGTCGAGGGTAGCTGCCGTGAACGGCTTGACCACATAACCATTGGCACCAGCCTGGGCGGCGGCGATGATGTTTTCCTTCTTCGCTTCGGCGGTGACCATCAGCACAGGCAGCTTGGCCAGGGCGGGATCGGCACGAATGTTTTGCAACATTGTCAGCCCGTCCATATTGGGCATGTTCCAGTCCGAGACCACGAAGTCGAAGGTTTCACTGCGCAGCTTGGCCAGCGCCATGACGCCGTCTTCTGCTTCGTCGACGTTGGCGTAACCCAGTTCCTTGAGCAGATTGCGCACGATGCGACGCATCGTGGAGAAATCGTCTACAACTAAAAAACGCATCTTAGGATCAGCCATGAATTACTCCGTTGATTCTCTTACCTGGTTATTGACAGACTGCCGTGAGCGAGCAGGCTTTAGAATAGCATTTTTGTTGCTCTGTAGCGAATAAAGTGGCGTAAAAAGCGTGGCGCGGAATTCAAACACGCAACGCCCGGCTGCCCTGCGTTGCCAGATAGCCAAGCACCATGCCCGGCAAATCGACCAGGGCGCCCACTTCCTGGGCCGCGCCCAGCGCAATGGCTTCGCGCGGCATGCCAAACACTACACACGAGGCTTCGTCCTGGGCAAAATTGTAGGCACCGGCCGTCTTCATTTCCAACATGCCAACTGCGCCGTCTTTACCCATGCCAGTCAGGATCACGCCGACCGCATTCTTGCCTGCTGCCACTGCTGCCGAGCGGAACAGCACATCGACCGAGGGACGGTGGCGGTTCACCGGTTCGCTCTGTTCGATCTTGGTCACATAGTTCGCGCCTGAGCGCGCCAGCAACAGGTGCGAGTGGCCAGGCGCAATATAGGCGTGGCCCGGCAGCACACGCTCGTCGCCAGCCGCTTCGCGCACGCTGATCTTGCACAGCGAATCGAGGCGGCGCGCGAACGAGGTGGTGAAGCCTTCGGGCATATGCTGGGCAATGAGGATGCCGGGACAATCGGAGGGCATTTGCATCAGAAATTCGCGGATCGCTTCCGTGCCCCCCGTGGAGGCGCCGATGATGATCAGTTTTTCCGACGAGGTCAAAGGATTGCGCAGCGCCGGCAAGGCCGTGGTGGGGGCACCGCTTGCGCTCAGGGTGCGCGGCTTGATGCGGGCCTTGGCTGCCGCGCGGATCTTGTCGGCAATGAGTTCTGTGTATTCACGCATGCCGCTCTGGATCGAAATTTTCGGCTTGGTGACAAAATCGACCGCGCCCAGCTCCAGCGCGCGCATGGTAATTTCCGAACCGCGCTCAGTCAGCGACGAGACCATCACCACCGGCATGGGACGCAGCCGCATGAGCTTTTCCAGGAAGTCGAGGCCGTCCATTTTCGGCATCTCCACGTCCAGCGTGAGCACGTCCGGATTGGTCTGCTTGATCAGCTCGCGCGCGACGAGCGGGTCCGGCGCCACGCCCACCACCTGCATGTCGCTCTGGCTGGAAATGATCTCGCTCATCACACTGCGAATCAGCGCCGAATCATCGACGATCAGGACTTTGATCTTGCTCATTTGGCTGCTTTCGAGAAGGATGGCGCCTGCTTAGAAGAGATCGATTTCGCCGCCCACCGGCGCCACTTTCAGTCGGCTGGCATAGGCCTGCTCGCGCTGGGCCAGGGTGTCGTTGTGGCTCGCCATCAATTTCTTGACCAACACTTTGCCAGTGCGCGGAAAGAAGTAGACCTTGCGCGGGTAGACATCATTCAAGTCTTCCGCCACCACCCGGATCTTTTCCACTTTCAGAAAGTTCATCACGAATTCAGCGTTGCGCTCGCCCACATTGATGGCCGTGAAGCCACGCAGCACGGCGCCGCCGCCAAACACTTTCGCTTCCATGTTTTCGCGCCGCGCACCGGACTTGAGCAAGTCGTTGATCAGCACTTCCATGGCATAACTGCCGTAGCGCATCGACGCCGATACGGGACTGTTGATGTCGCCGCCCCCATCGGGCAGCATGAAGTGGTTCATGCCACCCAGGCCAGTCACCCGGTCGCGGATGCAGGCCGACACGCAGGAACCGAGCACCGTCACAATGAGCATGTCCTTGGGCGTGTAGTAGTACTCGCCCGGCAGGATCTTGGCGGCGTCGCAGTCAAACGTGCGGTCGTAATAGACGTTCGTCGCAAATTGTTCGTTGTCAGTGGCCATTGTCAGCTTTCACGTCACTGCTTCACGCGCGCGCCTCGGCGCTCGTCGAGTTCATAGACCGTCTTGCCGCGTAATTTGAGCGACTCGGACACGTACAGAAAATTTTCCGAATGACCTGCAAACAGCAGCGCGTGCGGTTTCATCAGGGGGACAAAGCGCTCCAGGATCTTGCGCTGGGTGGCCTTGTCAAAATAGATCATCACGTTACGGCAGAAGATGACGTCAAACTGGCCATTGATGGGCCACTGGTCGGCCAGCAGGTTGAGCTGCTTGAAACTGACCAACGCGCGCAGTTCGGGGCGCACCCTCACCATGCCTTCCTGCTCCCCTTTGCCACGCAAGAAAAAACGCTTGGCCCGTTCCGGCGCCATCTTCTCGATGCGGTCCAGCGCGTACACGCCGTTGGCGCCGATGCCCAGCACATTGGTGTCGATGTCGGTGGCCACAATTTGCACCGGTGGTGTCAAGGTGTTGAAGGCTTCGCAGGCAGTCATGGCAATCGAGTACGGCTCTTCGCCGGTCGAACTGGCCGAACACCAGATCGTCAGCGCCTGCTCGCGCCTGGCCTTGAGATGCTCGGCCAGCAGCGGAAAATGGTGGGCTTCGCGAAAGAAGGACGTCAGATTGGTGGTCAGGGCATTGGTGAACGACTCCCACTCGTCGCCCAGGCGCCCTGCTTCCAGGTCGTCCAGGTAGCGGCCAAAAGAATTGATGCCGGTCGCGCGCAGCCGCCTTGCCAGACGGCTGTACACCATCTCCTGTTTGCTGTCGGCCAGCGAGATGCCGGCCTTCTGATAAATCAGGGCGCGCACGCGTTCAAAGTCACCCTTGGTGAAATTGAATTCCTTGGTCGTGTCTGATTTATGAAGTGGCACCTGGGCTTATCCTTTGTTGGTTGGTCCTTGCTTTGCACAGCGCGAAGAACGCTTGCCTTAAAATTCTTCCCAATCGTCCGCAGCCGCCGCTGCCAGCTTCTTGGCCGGCTTGGGCGCTGCAGCCACCCGTGGCGCTGGCGCCTCGTCGGCAATGGCAGGACGCGGCGCGCTCGCCCGCACCGGTGGACGGGGCGCCTGGCGCGCCGCGCGCCCGGCAGACGCCGCCGCACGCGCTGCCTGCTCGTCGTCGCCACTGAGCTTGAAGATGCTCACCGCTGCAGCCAGCTTTTGCGACTGCTCCTGCATGCTCTCGGCAGCCGCTGCGGCCTGTTCGACCAGGGCGGCATTTTGCTGGGTCATTTCATCCATCTGGGTGATGGCCTGGTTCACTTCCTCAATGCCGTTGCTCTGCTCCTGGGTGGCCGCCGTGATTTCGCCCATGATGTCGGCCACCTGCTTGATCGAGGTGACAATCAAGTCCATGGTCTGGCCGGCTTCGTCCACCAGCTTGCTGCCCGCGTCGACCTTGTCCACCGAGTCGCCGATCAGGGCCTTGATTTCCTTGGCCGCACCGGCCGAGCGCTGCGCCAGATTGCGCACTTCCGAGGCCACGACCGCAAAGCCGCGACCCTGTTCCCCGGCGCGCGCCGCTTCTACCGCTGCGTTCAAGGCCAAAATATTGGTCTGGAAGGCGATGCCGTCGATGACGCCAATGATGTCGACAATCTTGCGCGAGGATTCCTTGATCGATCCCATGGTGTCGACCACTTGCGAGACCACGGTCCCGCCCTTGACCGCGACCGAGGACGCCGATACGGCCAACTGATTGGCCTGGCGCGCATTGTCCGCGTTCTGCTTCACGGTCGACGTCAATTCTTCCATCGAGCTGGCTGTCTCTTCGAGCGAACTGGCTTGCGACTCCGTGCGCGAGGACAGGTCAGCGTTACCGGAGGCGATTTCACGCGACGCCACCGTGATGGTTTCAGTCCCGGTGCGCACTTCACCGACCGTGCGTGAGAGGCTCTGGTTCATGTCCCGCAGCGCCTGCAGCAGCTCACTGGTTTCGTCCTGGCCCTCGACCTGCACTTGCGATGTCAATTCGCCCCCCGCCACCATTTTTGCCACCGATACCGCGCTTTGCAGGGGCGCCACGATCGAGCGCGTGATCGCCAGCGCGCACACCACGCCCAGCACCACCGCTGCAAGACCGATCAGGTACAACATGGTTTTCAGACTGTTATCGGCCTTTTCAGAATTGCTGGCAAATTCGCGCCCCGCGCTTTGCTGCATTTCGACCAGGCGGTTCAGCAGCGCCAGCGTTTGCTGATTGAGCGGATCGATGCGACCGGCAATGACCTTGGCCGCGCCTTCGCTGTTAAAGGCGAGCACCTGGCCAATGGCTTCCTTGAAGGCCACCTCCAGCTCCTTGTCGATGACCGCGATATCGGCCAGCACCTTCTTTTCGGTGTCGTTCAAGCCCTGGGCCTGCAGCTTGGCGCGCGCATCGTCATAGCGCTTGCTTTGCACCTTGACCTTGTCCTGCTCCTTCTGCATCAGCGCCACGTCCGACTGCAGGCCGATATTGCGCATCGCGATGCCCGTTTCGAGCATGGCGCTTTTCATTTCGGAGGCGTACAGGTTCTTGGTATTGGTGGTGGCCAGGCCATCCATCAAACCGCCCTTGTTGCGGGCATTGAGGAAATTGGTGAGCACCACCATCGCCACCAGGATCAACAGCAGGCTGCCAAAACCGATGGCCAGCCGTGTTCCAATCTTAAAATCGCGCAAATTCATTTCTGTCTCCTCGCACTTCAGTCCCCGGGTGGCTTATGCTGCCAGTTTTTCGATCAATCCCATTTCGCCGGACGACATCAGCTTATCGATGTCGACCAGTATCAGCATACGCTCATCGATCGTCCCCAAGCCGATCATGTAGTCCGAATTGAACGCGGTACCCATTTCCGGGGCCGGCTTGACCTGGTCCGGCGAGAGCGTGGTCACGTCCGAGACGCTGTCGACCACCATGCCCATGATGCGCCCACCGATGTTGAGGATGATGACCACCGTGAACTGGTCATACACGGGCGTGCCGAGCTTGAATTTGATGCGCATGTCTATCACCGGGATGATGATGCCGCGCAGGTTGATCACGCCCTTGATGAATTCGGGCGCGTTGGCAATGCGGGTAACTGCCTCGTAGCCGCGGATCTCCTGCACCTTGAGGATGTCGATGCCATATTCTTCGGAGCCCAGCGTAAAGGCCAAAAATTCGCTGCCTGGTCCGTCCTGGTGGGTGCCTGCCTTGCCTGATGCTGACGTCATGGACATGATGCCTCCCTATGGAAGTGAGTGCGGTTTTCTTATGAAAAAACGATGTCGTCAGCCAGCTGGCGCGAAGAACGCATCAGCGCGGCCACGTCCAGAATCAGCGACACGCCACCGTCGCCCAGGATGGTGGCGCCGGAGATCCCGGTCACCTTGCGATAATTCGATTCCAGATTCTTGACCACCACCTGCTGCTGTCCAACCAGGTCGTCGACAAACAGGCCAGCCTTGCGCCCATCCGATTCCAGGATCACCACAATGCCTTCGGAGGGATCGGTAAAGCGCGGCGTGATGTCGAACATCTGGTACAGCGGAATGAGCGGCAGGTAGTCGCCACGCACCTTGATCACGCGCCCGCGTCCTGCGATTTCGCGAATTTCGTCCGGCGCCGGCTGCAGCGACTCGACCACGAAGCCCAAAGGCAGGATGTACACCTCTTCGCCGCAGCGTATGGACATGCCGTCCAAAATGGCCAGCGTGAGCGGCAGCGAAATCGAGATCGTGGTGCCAAAGCCCTTGGCCGAACGGATGTCCACACTGCCGCCCATGGCCGTGATGTTGCGCTTGACCACATCCATGCCAACGCCGCGGCCGGAGACATCGGTAATCGTTTCGGCCGTTGAAAAACCGGGCGCAAAAATGAGCTGCCACACTTCGCTGTCGCTCATGGTGTCGCTCACGGTCAGCCCGTTCTGGGCCGCCTTGGCCAGGATGCGCTCGCGGTTCAAGCCACCACCATCGTCCGACACTTCAATGACGATGTTGCCACCCTGGTGGCCGGCAGAGAGGAACAAGCGCCCCGCT